>DASSTH010000079.1:0-14258 GCA_035708025.1 Nakamurella sp.
GTCGCGGCCCAGGAGGCCGTGCCACGCCAGGGCGGGGCCACCCGACCCCCGCGGCCACGCTCACCGATCAGCAACCCGAGGCAGCACGGCCGCCGACACCGGCGCCAGCCCCGGCGGCAGCCGACCCCGGCAACGCCACGACACTCCCATCGACCCGGCCGGTCAAGTTCGCGGCGCTGCGCAATCGGGACTGCCGCGGCTATCTGGTCGGCGGCATGTTGGCGATGATGGCGGACAACATCGAGCACGTCATCACCTACTGGGTGCTGTGGCAGATGTTTCACTCGCCGGGGCTGGTGGCCTTCGAGGTCATCAGCCACTGGACGCCGTTCCTGCTGCTCTCCGTGCATTTCGGCGCACTGGCCGACCGGTTCGACTGCCGGCGGGTGATCCAGACGGCGCAGGCCATGTTCATGACCGTGTCGGCGGCCTGGGGCGTGCTGTTCCTCACCGGCACCCTGACCATCCCGGTGGCCTGCGTGCTGCTGGTGATCCACGGCATGGCCGGAGCGCTGTGGTCGCCCGCGGAACAGTTGATGCTGCAGGACTTCGTCGGCCCGCGGGACCTGGAGAGCGCGGTGCGCCTGAACGCCACCGCCCGAAGCCTGGGGATCCTGTTCGGTCCGGTGGTGGGGTCCGCTCTGCTACTCGGGCTGGGCGCCACCGGCGGGATCTTCGCCAACGTGGCCATCTACCTGCCGCTCACCCTGCTGCTGGCCCGCACGAAGTTCACCGGCCACACCCGTGACGGCATCGTCCCCCGGGCTCGGATGACGTTCCGGGCCGCCGGCCGGGTGATCCGCGAGGTGGCTGGCAACCAGGCGCTGCTGTCCATGATCGTGCTCGGCGGCATGGGCTCGTTCTTCATCGGCGCCGCCCTGCAGTCGGTGATGCCGATCTTCGCCCAGGACCTCGGCGCGGGCTCGTCCGGGCTGACCTATGGCGTCCTGCTGTTCGCCTCGGGTGCCGGCGGGGTGGTGGGCGGCCTGTTGCTGGAGGTCACCCGGTTCCTCCGGCCGACGGTGGGGGCCGCGGTGGTCGCCACCCTGGCATACGGCGGCGCGATGGTGACGTTCGCCCTGACCGGCAGCTACCCGTTGGCCGTGGCCATGCTGTTCATCGGCGGGGTGGCCAACCTGGCGGCGATGTCGATCAGCCAGACGGTGGTGCAACTGCTGGCTCCGCCCGCGAAGCGGGGCCAGGTGATCGGCGTCTACGGCATGTCGGCCAGTGGCCTGCGCATCGGCAGCGGATTCACCGTCGGCCTGATGGCAGGAGTCACCGGGGTGCACCTGTCTCTGGCGATGTCGGCGGGGACGCTGTGCATCGGGACGCTCATCGTGGCCACCGTCATCGTGGCCTCCCGCCGGCGCGAGCGGCTGACCGCGCCCGCCTGACGGCTCGTCACCGCGATCACAGCCCGACGCTGCCCTGCATGATGCCGCCGTCGACGAACACCGAGGTGGCGGTCAGGTATCGGGCCTTGTCCGAGGCCAGGAACACCACCATCTGGGCGATCTCCTCCGGCTCGGCCATGCGCCGCAACGGGATCGCCGCATCCAGCGCCGTCAGCTTCGCCGAGTCGTTCATGGTGGGGGCGTTGATCGGGGTGGCCACCGCCCCCGGTCCGACGTTGACCACCCGGACGCCGTGCGGCCCGAGTTCCACCCCCGCGGTTCGGGCGAGCATCCGCATGCCGCCCTTGGACACGCAGTACGGGGTGTTGCCCGGCATGGGCCAGTCCTCGTGCACCGAGGAGATGTTGATCACCAGCCCGCCGCCGCCCTGGGCGATGAACTGCTTGGCCGCCAACTGGGTGCCGAAGAACGCGCTCTTCATGTTGATGGCCATCACCCTGTCGTACTGCTCCTCGGTGGTGTCCAGGATCGACGACCTGGTCTCCACGCCGGCGTTGTTCACCAGCACGTCCAGCCGGCCGAACTCGCTGACCGCGGCATCCACCATGGTGCTGAGGTCGCGGACCCGGGACACGTCGGCGCGCACCCCGACCGCCCTCCCGCCCGCCTGCTTGATCTTCGTCACGACCCGCTCGGTCTCGTCGGGATGGACCACGTAATCGACCACGACGTTGGCGCCCTCGGCCGCGGCGGCCAGCACGATCGCTTCCCCGATCCCGCTGTTGCCCCCCGTGACGATCATGGTCTTGCCGTGCAGCAGCATCGTTTTCGCTCCCGTGTCGTCTGCGTCAAGCGGGTCCGGGCGTCGCGCCGGCCGGTCCCGGTTCCCGAACCTAGACCCGCACCACCCACCGCGCAGGTCGTCGCGAACCCCCCTCGGGTTCATCCGGTCGGCACGCGGGGAACAGACCCACATGACCTTTACCCCTCGACACGCGATCGTCACCGGCTCCGACTCCGGCATCGGCCGGGCCACCGCGGTCGCCCTGGCCCGGGCCGGGATGGACGTCGCCGTCACCTGGCACCGCGACCGGTCCGGCGCCGATCGCACCGCCGCCGAGGTGCGCTCGACCGGCAGATCCGCGGTGGTCGGGCAGCTCGATGCCGCCGACTATGCCGGCACCCAGCGGGTGGTCGGCGAGCTGGCCGAACAGCTCGGCGGCCTTGACGTGTTCGTCAACAACGCCGGCACCGGCATCAACCGGCCGCTGCTGGAGATCTCCGAACAGCAGTGGCGGCAGGTCGTCGCCACCGACCTGGATGGCGCGTTCGCCGGCATCCAGCAGGCGGCCAGGCTGATGGTGGCCGCCGGGAACGGCGGCCGCATCATCGCGGTGACCAGCGTGCACGAGCACCAGCCGATGATCGGGTCATCCGCCTACGACGCGGCCAAGCACGGGCTGGGCGGCCTGGTGAAGTCCGCCGCCCTGGAACTTGCGCCGTTGGGCATCACCGTGAACGCCGTCGCGCCGGGAGAGATCGCCACCGCGATGACGGGCAACGAGGACACCGACCCCGCCACCGTGCACCGGCCCGGCATTCCCCTGGGCCGGCCAGGTGACGCCCGCGAGGTGGCAGCGGTGATCGCGTTCCTGGCCTCCCCCGCCGCCGGCTACGTGACCGGCGCGTCCGTCGTGGTGGACGGCGGGATGCTGCAGATGGGCCCGCAGGCCGGAGCCGCCATCACCGGCGACGAGTGGCGCGGTTCCGTACCGACGGCCGACGGGTACCGCTGAGCCATGCCCCGATTCGGTTACACGCTGATGTGTGAGCAGGCCGGACCGCTCGAGCTGGTGCAGCATGCCGCCCGGGCTGGGCGCCGGGGAGAACCTGAACGAACACGTCGCGGTACCCGCATGGCCGCCGACCGACGTGCGGCACGAGATGCTGGACGAGGCGGTGACGATCATCCGCGGGCTGGGGGCCGTCCAGGGAGGAGGCCATCGACCGCGGCCCGGCGACACCACCCGAACGCGCCGGGGCCGGACCGGGCGGCGGTCCCGGCCGATCGGTGACAATGCTCGGCAGGCGGCGCACTCGCCGGCCGGGTACGCCGCGGTGCCGCCCCCATCGTCGGCACGCGAGGAGGCCCAGCCGGTGACGGCACCGTCACAGTTCTCCCTGCAGGTGACGGCCGTGCCGGTGCTGACCTACGCCATGGCACGCAACCGCATCGGCATCCTCGGTCCGGTGCGGATCACCGGCTCCGCGGCGCCCGCAGCCACGTTCCCGGACCCGGCGACGCAGCAGCCCGTCGCCGCCGCGATACGGGTGGAGGCGGATGGCCCCGCCGGGCCGCTGGGACACGCCGAGGCCCGAGTCGAACTCCCCGCCCCCGGCGGCGGCACCACGCTTCCGAGCATGCCGTCCCCGCTGGACCCCGCCGCGCTGGCCGGGCTGACCCACCAGGGTCCCGGCCAGGTGCGGGTGTCCCTGCTGGTCGACGGGGTCCCGGCCGACGAACACACCCTCCCGGTGCGAGTCCTCGCGGCCCGCCAGTGGGCCCCCCAGCCAGTGATGCTCGGGCTGGAGATGCTGGCCTCCCACGTGATGCCGCAGGACCCCGCGCTGACCGGTCTGCTCGAGCAGCTCGCCGAGCGCCTCGCGGCCAGTGCCGGCAGCAACGCCGTCCGGGGGTACCGGGACGGACCGGAGCGGGCCCGAGCCGTCGCCGAGATGGTGCTCGAGCAAGTGCGGTCCCGTGGCATCCACTGGCAGGACCCACCCGCGGACTGGGCCGGGTGGGCCGATCCGGCGGTGCGGCCGGACCTGCGCACCCCCGGGGAGGTGCTGGCCGGCGGAACCGGAAGCGACCTGGACATCGCCCTGCTGCTGGCCGCGGCTCTGGAGCGGGCCGGGTTGCACCCGCTTATCTGGCTCACCGGCCGGAGCGCGTTCACCGGCTACTGGTGCGAGCAACGATGGCTGCCGGCGTCTGCCGTCACCGACGTGGACGGCGTGCTGAACCTGGTCGACCTGGGATTGATCGGCCTCGACCGGGACCCCTCCGGGCCGCCCGCCGACCCGGCCGATGTGATCGGCGTGCTCGACGTGGCATCGGCCCGCCGCGACGGCATCCTGCCGCTCCCCGTGACGGTCAGCGGGCCGGACGGCGCCGTGCGTTCCATCGAGTACGACCCGCCGGACCCGGCCGGAGCCGGGTCGCCCGTCACTCCTGCCCCGGCCGGGGACCGGGCCCGGCCACGGGTGATCGAACCGGCGGCGGCGCCGGACCGCCGGGAGGTTCCGCCGCGGGTCACGCAGTGGAAGAACGCGCTGCTGGATCTCAGCCTGCGCAACCGGCTGTTGAACTATTCCGGCCGCGGCGCCGTCAACCTCGCGGCGCCGCCCGGGCTGCTGGGAGCGCTGGAGGACACCATCAACTCCGGCGGCGCCATCTCCCTGCTGCCCTCCGACCAGGTGCCCGACGTGCAGGCCCGCCGCGGCATCCGGTTCGGCCGGGAGCTGACCGCGGAGCAGCGCGCCGACCTGCTGGCCACCCGGCACGCCGCCTACACCGACATCCCCACCGAGGGCTACGAATCGCGGATGCGTTCGCTGGTCTACCGGGCCCGCACCATCGCCGAGGAGACCGGAGCCAACAACCTCTACCTGGCGTTGGGCACCCTGGTGTGGAGCCTGGACGGCCGGGACCTGCGGTCACCGGTGGTACTGGTGCCGGTGACGCTGTCCGCACGCTCGCGGCACGGCGGCTACCGGATCGAACTGGACGAGGCCGGCACCTCCACCCCCAACTACTGCCTACTGGAGAAACTCCGCCAGGTGCACGGTCTGGCCGTTCCCGGACTGGCCGAGCCGACCGAGGACTCGGCGGGCATCGACCTGGACGCCGCGTTCCGTGCGCTGCGGCGGGCGCTGGCGGACGCCGGGCTCAACCATCGGGTGGAGCAGACCGCCGATGTGGCGCTGCTGGCCTTCGCGAAGTTCCGGCTGTGGAAGGACCTGGACGAGCACTGGGCCGACCTGGCCCGCAATCCGCTGGTGTCGCACCTGATCTCCGCCCCCACCACGGTGTTCGCCGATCCGGTGACGGAGCCCGCGGACACCCCTGATCTGGACGCACTGGCCCGGCAGGTGCCGATCCCGGCCGACGCCTCCCAACTGGAGGTGATCGCCACGGCGTCCGCCGGGCAGACCTTCGTGCTGGAAGGACCGCCGGGCACCGGCAAGTCGCAGACCATCACCAACCTGCTCGCCCGCGCGGTCGCCGAAGGGCGGCGGGTGCTGTTCGTCGCCGAGAAGCGGGCGGCGCTGGACGTGGTGACCCGGCGGCTGGAGGCCATCGGGCTGGCGCCGTTCTGCCTGGACCTGCACGACAAGGGCGCCAAACCGGCGGTGGTGCGCGCCCAGATCAAGGCGGCGCTGGAGCTGCGGACGGCCGCGGACCAGCAGGGTCTGGCGGCGGCCACCGAACAGATGCGGGCCAACGGCGCCCAGCTGGCCCGCTACGCCGAACGGCTGCACCATCCCAACCCGGCGGGCCTGTCGTACTACTCGGCGCACACCCTGGCCCTGGCGGTGGGCGACGGTCCGGTGCTTCCGGTGCCGGAAAGCGTCGCCGCCGCAACGGATGCCGACCTTGCCGCGGTGCGCTCGGCGCTGGCCGGGCTGCCGGACGTGGCCGATCCCGCCCGGCCCGCTCCGGATCATCCCTGGGGTTTCGTCGACCCGCCGGATCCGGCCGCCGCCGACCCGGCCGCGCTGGCCGCCGCCGCGCACCAGGTGGACGCCGTCATCGACTTCCCGGTACGGACACCGGAGCTCGCGGCGGCGCTGGCGGCCGCCCGCACCCCATTCGACGTCGCGGCGCTGGCCCGGTTCGCGGCCGGCTGGGCGGTCGATCTCGCGCTGCTCGACGAGGCGGCCGGCGACCGCTGGCGGCGGGCGGCCGCCGAGGCACGGGCGGCGGTGACGGCCTTCGCGGCCGCCGCGCATCCCGGGCTGGAGGTCGTCACGCCCGAGGTGTTCGGTTTGCCGGTGAACGCGATCGACGCCGATGCCAAGGCAGCCGCCGCATCCTCCTGGTTCGGCCGCAAGAAGCGTCAACTGGCCGTGCTGGCCCGCCTGCAGCCGGCGCTGCGACCGGGCGCGGCGGTGGGGCGCAAGCAGTTGGCCGAGCTGACCGGCCGGCTGGCCGGCGTCTGGGACCAGCTGGTGGCGCTGCAGGTCCGGGTCGGTGCGGTGCCCGGCCTCGCCCCGCCGGACGGCTGGAACCCGCTGACGCCGGCCGGGCAGCGCTGGCTGGACGACCGGGTGCAGTGGCTGAGCTGGGCGTCCGACGCGGCCGCGCTGCGCGACCGGTCCGGCCGCGCGCTGGCCGATCCGGGGCCGTTCCGGCTGGCCCTGCGGCATCTGCTGGAGTCAAGGGCGATCATCGGCCTGGACGACAAGGAGGCGCTGGACCGGCTGTCCTCGGCCCTGAACACGCTGGCCGGCATGGCCGGTGGGGACGCGCCGTTCGCCGGCTGGTCGGCCGGCGGCCTGCTCAAGACCTGGCGCGCCACCCACGGCCGCCGGCGCGCCGCGGAACCCGGCCAGCCGGTGCTGCGTCGCTGGCTGGCGCTGCTGACCCAGCTGCAACCACTGCGCGCCGTCGGGCTGCACCGGGCGCGCTCGCTGCTGCTGTCCGGCGCGATTCCGGCCGGGGACGCCGCCCGGGCCTTCGAGGCGGGGCTGGCCGCGGCGGCACTGGCCGAACGGGGAGCGGCCACCGGGCTGGACGGATTCGAGCCGACCGCTCACGACCGGGCGGTGCGCCGGTTCGCCGACGCCGCGCAGACGGTGCGCCGCCAGCTGGCCAGCGCCATCCCGGCCGCCGTGCTGGCCGGCCGCAGCTTCGACGCCGCATCGGGTTTCGGCCAGGTCGGCGAATTGGGCCGCGAGTTGGCCAAGCAGCGCCGCGGGCTGGCGGTGCGCCCGCTGCTGGCCCGGTACGGCGATCTGATCACCGCCGTCATGCCGTGCATGCTGGTCAGCCCCGATTCGCTGGCCAGGTTCTTCCCGCCGCAGGCCAACCTGTTCGATCTGGTGGTGTTCGACGAGGCGTCGCAGATCCGCGTCGCGGATGCCATCGGCGCCCTCGGCCGCGCCAGATCTGCGGTGGTGGTGGGCGACTCGCAGCAGATGCCGCCCACCTCGGTGGCCGAGTCGGTGGCCGACCCGGTGCTGGAGGGATCGGCCGGCGACGATTCCGGCAGCGACCTGCTCGGCGTGCCCGACGAGGAGTCCATCCTGTCCGAGTGCGTGCAGGCGGGCGTGCGGCGGCGCTGGCTGTCCTGGCACTACCGATCCCAGGACGAGGCACTGATCGCTTTCTCCAACCGCCGCTACTACGACGACGCGCTGTCCACCTTCCCGTCACCGCTGTTCGGCACGGCCGATCCCGGAGTGCATGGGCACGGCATCAGCCTGATCCGGGTACCTGGCCAGTTCCTCCGATCCGGCGCCGGGAAGTTGTTGCGCACCAACCCGACCGAGGCCGCCGCCGTGGTATCGGAGATCCGCCGGCGGTTCGATGCGGCCGGCCCCGGTGCGGTGCCGTCGATCGGCGTGGTGACGTTCAACGCGCCGCAGCGCACCCTGGTCGAATCGTTGCTGCGCGACCTGGAGGACGAACGGATCACCGACGCGCTGGACCGTACGGACGGCGAGGGGCTGTTCGCGAAGAACCTGGAGAACGTGCAGGGCGACGAGCGCGACGTGATCCTGTTCTCCACGGCCTTCTCGGCCAACGCGCGCGGGGTGCTGCCGCTGAACTTCGGGCCGCTCAACCAGATCGGCGGCCAGCGGCGGCTCAACGTGGCCATCACCCGGGCGCGCCGCCAGGTGGTGGTGTTCTCCTCGTTCGATCCGGAGGACCTGCGCGCCGAGGAGACCACCTCGCAGGGCATCAAGGACCTGCGGATGTACCTGGAGGTGGCCAGGGCGGGGGCGGACACCGTGGTGGGCACATCCCCCAAGGCACCGGCACCGGACCGGCACCGCGACGAGGTGGCCGCAGCGTTGCGGGCGCGCGGCCTGCAGGTGGCCACCAACGTGGGCCTGTCGGACTTCACGGTCGACCTGGCGATCGGGTCCCGCGTCGCGGTGTTGCTGGACGGCCCGGAGTGGGCGGCGCGACGCACCGTCGGCGACCGTGACGGGTTGCCGCTGGAGGTGCTGTCGCAGCTGATGCGATGGCCGTCCGTGCAACGGGTCTGGCTGCCGGACTGGTTGCGGGACCGCGAATCGGTGCTCGACCGGCTGACGGCGGCCGCCCTGGGTCACGGGGCCGGTCCGGACCACGAGGCCGCGCCCGATACTCCCGCCGCTCGCGCCGCTCAAGGCGCTCCGGCCGCTTCCGGTGCGCCGGGAGGACCGGAGGCGCCGGATCGGGGAGCCATGTCCGCGTCGACCACCGCACCCCTCCCCCGCGCCGCCCCCGTCCCGGACGACGGGCGATCCGCCGCGACGGTCCCGCTGCGACGGATCGGCCCGGAACCCGCGCAGCCCGGCAGCGGCCGCGCGCTGCCCGGCGAGTCCCCGTTCACCCCGTGGATCTCCGGCTACCTGGGCGATCGGTACGTGCTGGACCGGCTGCCCGCGCCGTCCGCCGCCGGCCAGGTGGTGCGGGCGCTGCACGCCGCGATCCGCGCCGAGGGGCCGGTACATGTCGATCGGCTGGCCAAACTGGTAGCGGGTGGGTTCGACCTCGGCCGGGTGTCCGCGGAACGCCGGCAGTCCATCCTGGATTGCCTGCCCGGCAGCGTGTTCCGCGATCCGCTGGACCCGCAGTTCGCCTGGCCGGACGATCTGGATCCGCGGGCCTGGACGGGGTTCCGCCGGACCGGGCCGGACACCGACCGCCCGCTGGAGCAGGTGTGCGCCGTCGAGATCGGCAACGCCATGGTGGCGATCTGTGTCGCCGGGGCCGGCGCCGAACGGGACCAGCTCGAGGTGGAGACCCTGCACGTCTTCGGGCTGCGGCGCCGCACCACGGCGGCGCTGTCGGTGCTGCAGGCCGCCCTGCACCGGGCGATCGCCGAGGGCCGGCTGGTGGACGACGGCGGGATCTACCGGGTGGCCTGATCACACCGCACAGATCAGCCGCCGGAGTCGGGCCCCGTCACCGGCGCGGCGGTGCTCATCTGCAGGAAGTCGTCCACCTCGATGGCGCCCAGGATCGTCCGCACGGCGGTCGGCACCTGGCGGCGCTGCGGGTCGTGCACGATCGTCGGGGCGGTCAGATGGACCAGTTGGCGTTGGTGCAACAGGTCGCACTCGCCGGCGGCCAGCACGTTGCGAACCCAGTCGGCTTCCTTGCCGTAGGTCAGCGCGAACAGGTACCCGCCCGGCTTGGCGAACACGTTCACCGGCGTCTGGTACCGCGTCCCGGACTTCCTGCCGTGGTGGATCACCACGCCGAAGCCGGGAACGTAGGGGGCGATCCGGCGGGTGACGTGGTTCAGGCCCACCCGGTTCAACCGGGCGACGGCCTTCGACAGCGGCATGGCGCGCTCCCTTCGCATCGTCGACCCCCTCAAGTTTGCCGTGCCCCGGTAGTGCCCGGTGTTGACGACCGTCATGCAATCGCAATACCGTGGGGTAGCCTGACCAGGCCGCGAGGGGTGAGCCACGGCCGCCGCTCGAGTCGCGCCCGTTCACCTGCCAGGGAGGCAACCATGACGGTCCCGAACATCCGACCCCTCGAGGACGAGATTGAGCGGGACGTCGCCGACTTGAACTACGGCAGCTACCTGCAGCTGGAACGGTTGCTGTCCGCCCAGCTCCCGCTCTCCGACCACCACGACGAGATGCTGTTCATCATCCAGCACCAGACCACCGAACTGTGGATCAAGCTGGTGATCCACGAGCTGCGCTCGGCCATGAGCCTCATCGGCCAGGACGAACTGGCGCCGGCGCTCAAGCGGCTGGCCCGCATCAAGCACATCCAGAAGCAGATGACCGACCAGTGGTCGGTGCTGGCCACCTTGACCCCGTCCGAGTACAGCCAGTTCCGCGGGATGCTGGGCCATGCCTCGGGCTTTCAGTCGCTGCAGTACCGACTGCTGGAATTCCTGCTGGGCAACAAGAACCCGGGCATGTTGGCCGTCTTCCGGCACGACCCGGCCGCCCAACGCCAACTGGAGGAGGCGCTGCACGCGCCCAGCCTGTACGACGAGTTCCTGTTGTTCCTGTCCCGCCGGGGTTACCCGATCCCGCCCCACCTGCTGGACCGCGACTGGTCGACCCCGCACAGCCTGGATCACGACCTGGTGCAGGTCTTCGCCGGGGTGTACTCCGATCCGGAGAGCCAGTGGGATGTCTACGAGACCTGCGAGGAACTGGTCGACATCGAGGACACCTTCCAGACCTGGCGGTTCCGCCACCTGAAGACGGTGGAGCGGATCATCGGCTACAAGCGCGGCACCGGCGGATCGTCCGGGGTGTCGTTCCTCAAACGCGCCCTCGACCTGACCTTCTTCCCGGAACTGTGGGCGGTCCGCACCGAGATCGGAGCCGTCTCCGCGCCGGCCGCCGGATCCGCGACATGACCGGGGTGAGCACCGCGGTGCTGCACCGCGACGGCGCGCGGGCCCTGGACGCCGCCGATCCGCTGGCGCACTTCCGGGATCGGTTCCTGCCGCATGGCGACGACGTGATCGCCTATCTGGACGGCAATTCGCTGGGCCGGCCGCTGGCGTCGGTGGCCGACATCTGGCGGGATCTGGTGGAGAACCAGTGGGGCCGCGGGCTGATCCGCGGCTGGACGCGGGGCGACTCCGGGGGCTGGATGCAGCTGCCGGAACGGGTGGGCGACGAGCTGGCGGCCGCCGCGTTGGGCGCGGCGCCGGGCCAGACGATGATCGCCGACTCCACCACCATCAACTTCTACAAGGTGATGCGGGCCGCGCTCAACCTGCGTCCGGGCCGCCGCACCATCGTCATCGACCGGGACAACTTCCCCACCGACCGGTACGTGGTGGAGTCCATCGCCCGCGACCTGGGGTTGACGATCCGTTGGCTGACACCCGATCCCACCGCCGGCATCACCGTCGAGGAGGCAGTCGCGGCACTGGACGACGACGTCGCGGTGCTGACGGCCAGCCACGTCGCCTACCGGTCCGGCTACCTGGCCGACGTGCCCGCCATCACCGCGGCAGCGCATCGGGCGGGGGCCGTGGTGGTCTGGGACCTGTGCCACTCGGTGGGCTCCTGCGAGGTCGCCCTGGACGACTGGGACGTCGACTTCGCGGTCGGCTGCACCTACAAGTTCGTGGGAGCCGGGCCGGGCGCTCCGGCCTTCCTGTACGCCGCCCGGCGCCACCACGACACCCTGGATCAGCCGCTGTGGGGTTGGCTCGGCCGCGCCGACTCCTTCGAGATGGAACAGGGCTACGTCCCGGCACCCGGCGTCCGCTCCATGATGTCCGGGACGCCGAGCATCCCGGGGGTGCTGGCGGTGCGCGAGGGCGCCCGGGCCATCGCCGAGGCCGGCATCGCGGCGATCCGCGCCAAGGCGGTCGCGCTGACCGAGATGGTCATCGCGCTGCACGACGAGTGGCTGGCTCCATTGGGGTTCTCGCTGGGCTCGCCGCGCGACCCGCAGCGCCGAGGAGGCCACGTCACGATCTGCCGGCCCGACGCCAGGGAACTGTCCGCCCGGCTGATCGAGGCCGGCGTGCTGGTGGACTTCCGCACCCCGGATGCCATCCGGGTCGGCCTGTCGCCGCTGCCCGCCTCGTTCACCGAGGTGTGGCAGGCCATGGCGAAGATCCGCGAACTGGCCGGATGACGGTCGGGACCACCGCGGGCCACCGGTCGGATCGATGAGCATCTCGTCGGAATCGCTGCCGCCGGACCGGGCCGGCTCGCCCAGTTCACTCATCGTGACGTTCGCGGGCTGCTACCTGCGGCAGATCGGCGGCTGGATCGCGGTCGCCGACCTGATCCGGCTGCTCTGCCTGGTCGGGGTGCCGGAGCCGGCCGTCCGGCAGTCGGTGCTGCGACTGAAGTCCCGAGGTTTCCTGGCCGCCGAGCGGCGCGACGGCACGGCCGGGTACCGGCTGACCCGGGCCGGGCGCGACGACCTGGCTCCCGGCGACCGGCGGATCTTCCGCTACGGACGCGCCGACCTCGCCGACGGCTGGGTGCTGGCGGTGTTCTCGGTGCCGGAGGAGCGCCGGCACCACCGGCACCAGTTGCGCTCACAGCTGGGCTGGCTGGGATTCGGCGCGGTCGGCGCCGGGGTCTGGGCGGCACCCGCGGCGCTGGCCGACCCCGCCCGGCAGTTGCTGCTGCAGGACGGCCTGGACCGCTACGTCACCTGGTTCCATGCCCGGGCGCTGGACCCTGTCGACGTCGGCGCCTGGTGGGACCTGGCGGCCCTGCGGCGGCAGTATGAGGCGTTCCTGGCGCGCTGGGAACACGTGGCGCACGCCGACGGGCGTGCGGGGGTGCCGGTCGCACCGGGCAGCGAGGCGTCGGTGACGGGACCCGCGGGCAGCGACGCCTTCGCCGGGTACCTGCAGCTGGTGGACTCCTGGCGGCTGTTCCCCCGGATCGACCCCGGACTGCCGGCCGAGCTGCTGCCCGACGACTGGCCCGGACCCGTTGCCTGGCAGGTGTTCTCCACCCTCCGGGAGCGCTGGGCCGACGCCGGGTTGCGCTATGTGGCGGCGGTGACCGGAAACCAGCTCGAGCCGCCGGCAACCGACCGGCCCGCGCTCACCGGCTGACCGCGGCGCCTCCACCCGACCGCCACGCGCACGGCCGGGACCACCGTCACACCCTTCTGGCATGCTGCCCGATCGAGCGGTGTCGATCGGAAGGGGTTGCCCAGATGCACTACGGCGTGGTGATGACGAGCGGCGATGCGGCCGCCGTGGCCGAGCTGGCACAGGCCGCCGAACGGTCCGGTTGGGACGCGATCTTCACCTGGGAACCGGTGTGGGGGATCGACGCCTGGGTGTGCCTGACCGCGGCGGCCATGCGCACCAGCACCATCCGGCTGGGCACCATGCTCACCCCGCTGCCGCGGCGCAAGCCGTGGGACGTGGCGACCACCACGGCGACGCTGGACCGGCTGTCCGGTGGGCGGGTGATCCTGTCCGTGGGTCTGGGAGCGCTGCACGAGGGCTGGACCGCGTTCGAGCGCGACGAGGGCCGCCGCACCAGGGCGGAACAGCTCGACGAGGGTCTGGACGTGCTGTTCGGGCTGTGGCGCGGTCAGCCGTTCTCCTACCGGGGCAAGCACTTCCCGGTGCAGCCGACGACGTTCATGGTGCCCCCGCCGCCGGTGCAGCAACCGCGGATCACCACCTGGTGTGTGGGACTGGCGGGCTCGCGCCGGTCGATGGCGCGGGCGGCCCGCTGCGACGGGCTGTTGCCGAACTTTCGCGGCGACGGCGGTCGGGTGGCCGAGGGGGCGCACCCGCTGGCCCGCTGGGAACAGGCGGTGACGGAGATCCGCGGGTTGCGCACCGAGCTGGGGCTCACCGGCCCCTACGACGTGGTGTACGAGGCGGCCACCGACTGGGCAGATCCGGCCGCCGCGCGGCAGCTGGTGCGCGACGTGCAGGGCATCGGAGCCACCTGGTACCTGGACGCCGACTGGAGCGCCGCGACCGGCGATCCGATCGCCGCCCTGCGTGAGCGGATCGAACACGGGCCGCCGCGCATCTGACCGGCATCGGGCAGGGCCGCCCGGTGCCGCCGGTCCAGGTGCCGGGCCGCCACCGGTGCGGGCAGCGCCGGGCACGGTTGAGCGACCGACGCCGCCGATCCCGGTGCCACCAGTCCCGGAGCGGGCCGCCGGTGCGTGCGGCGCCGGGCACGGTT
>DASSTH010000080.1:0-6921 GCA_035708025.1 Nakamurella sp.
CCAGCGACAGGCCCACGTTCTGCAGCATGATCCGCCGGGCGCGGCGTGCGTGGTCCAGCGCCTGCGGCAGGTGCCGCAGGTCCTCGCCCATCAGTGCCACATCCGCGGTCTCGATCGCCACGTCGGTGCCCATCGCGCCCATCGCGATTCCGAGATCGGCGGTGGCCAGCGCAGGGGCGTCGTTGACGCCGTCGCCGACCATCGCGGTGGACCGGGTGGTGCGCAGCTCGCCGATGATGCGGGCCTTGTCCTCCGGGCGCAGGTCCGCGTGGACGGTGTCGATGCCGGCCTGGGCGGCCAGCGCCTTGGCGGTGCGCTCGTTGTCGCCGGTCAGCATGGCCACCGTCAGACCGCTGGCGTGCAGGCGGGAGACGACCTCGGCGGCTTCGGGGCGCAGCTCGTCGCGGACCGCGATCGCGCCGATCACGCGGCCGTCGTCCTCGATGAGGACGGCCGTGGCGCCGGCTTCCTGCATCTGCTTCACGCGGGGGGCGAGGTCGCCCGCCTCGATCCAGCCGGGACGGCCGAGCCGGACCGGACGGCCGTCGATGCGGCCGACGAGACCGGCACCGGTGACCGCGTCCACGTCCGAGGCCGATGTGACGTTACCGTCGGCCGCGGCCAGGATCGCCCGGGCCAGCGGGTGCTCACTGCGCGCTTCCAGCGCGGCGGCGATCCCAAGGACCTCCGCTTCGGTCGCCGTACCGGTGGCGGCGATGTCCACCACGGCGGGCTTGTTGCGGGTCAGGGTGCCGGTCTTGTCCAGCGCCACGGTGCGCACCCCGCCGAGGGCCTCCAGCGCCGCGCCGCCCTTGACCAGCACACCCAGCTTGCTGGCCGCGCCGACCGCGGCGACCACGGTGACCGGCACGGAGATGGCCAGCGCGCACGGCGAGGCGGCGACCAGCACCACCAGGGCCCGCTCGATCCAGGTGGAGGCGTCCCCGAAGATGCTGCCGACCACCGCGATCAGCGCGGCGGCGACCATGATGCCCGGCACCATCGGCTTGGCGATCTTGTCGGCGAGGCGCTGGCTGGCGCCCTTGCGGGCCTGCTCGGCCTCTACGATCTTCACGATCCGGGCCAGGGAGTTGTCCTCGGCGGTCGTGGTGACCTCGACCTCCAGCACGCCGGTGCCGTTGATCGAACCGGCGAACACCTCCGAGCCCGGCTCGGCCTCGACGGGCACCGACTCGCCGGTGATCGCGGACAGGTCCAGGGCGGTGCGGCCGGAGCGGATGACGCCGTCGGTGGCGATCCGCTCTCCCGGCTTGACCACCATCGTGTCGCCGATGCGCAGGTCGGCGGGCGCGACGGTCTGCTCGACGCCGGCGCGCAGCACGGTGGCCTCGTCCGGCACGAGGTTCAGCAGCGCGCGCAGGCCCCGGCGTGTGCGGGCCAGGGAGTACTCCTCCAGGCCCTCGCTGATGGAGAACAGGAAGGCCAGCATGGCGGCCTCGCCGACCTCGCCGAGGATCACCGCGCCGACGGCGGCGATCGTCATCAGCGTCCCGACGCCGATCTTGCCCTTGGCCAGCCGGCGGAGCGTGGACGGTACGAACGTCCAGGCGCCGACTGCCAGCGCGACCGCGTTCAGCCCCACCTCCACAGCCCGCGGCGCGTCCAGCAACCCGGCGACGACCCCGGCGAGCAGGAACACCCCGGCCACCGCCGCGGCGCGCAGCTCATCGACCTGCCACAGCCGCTGCGGTTCGCGCTCCTCGCCCTCTTCGCTGACCGGCTTGTCGTCACCGCAGCCGCACGCATCACTCATCGAAGATCCTCCTGGCCGATCTCAGCGGCGGTCCCCGGACCGGCCGCGCCGTAGTTGGGGCACAGCGCCACGGCCTGCCCGGTGGCCGCCAGCACCGTCTCGGCCGCCGCCAGTAGCTCCATCAGCTCGGGGCGGGTCAGTTCGTACACCGAGGCGCGGCCCTGGGGCCGGTAGTCGACCAGCCCGCAGTCGCGCAGGCACGCCAGATGCGAGGAGACCGTGGACTGCTTCAGCCCGAGTTCGGCGGTCAGGTCCACCACCCGCGCCGGTGCGGTGGCCAGCCGCCGGGCGATCGCCAGGCGGGTCGGGTCGGCCAGGGAACGAAACAACGCCACCGCAGCGGCCAGATCAACCTGCACCGCTGGCCCCGGCTGCGCCGCGGCGGAGCCGGCCATCCCACTATTCATCGACATAACTCGATGATAGCTTACGACATCAATGATCGATGCAAGCCGATGATGACGTTGATTCACGCTGCTGGGGGTGGGGTTTGCCCCAGCTCTTGGAGGTCGCCATGACACGCACCCCGGGCTCGGCCCCGGTGAACGGGCACGGCCGCAGGCGGTGGTGGGCGCTGGCCGCGCTCGCCCTGGCGACCGTCACGCTGGGGCTCGACATCACGATCATGAACGTGGCGCTGCCCACGCTGGCCACCGAGCTTCGGGCGGGCACCGCCGCGCTGCAGTGGATGGTCAACGCCTACGTGCTGGTGCTGGCCGGGCTGATGCTGGCCTGCGGAGCACTCGGCGACCGGTTCGGCCGCAAGCGCCTGCTGCTGATCGGCCTGGCGGTGTTCGGGGCCGCGTCCGCGCTGGCCGCCTGGGCCGGCACCGCCGCCGTGGTGATCGCCGCGCGGGCCGCGATGGGCGTCGGCGGCGCGGTCCTGATGCCGGTCGCGTTCGCGGTGGTGGCCGCGCTGTTCACCCCGAACGAGCGGGGCCGGGCGATCTCGGTGCTGGTGATGGGCACCGCCGCGGGCGTCCCGCTCGGCCCGCTGGTGGCCGGATGGCTGCTGGAGCACTACTGGTGGGGCTCGATCTTCCTCATCAACCTGCCCCTGGCCGGCGCCGCGCTGCTGGCGATCGCGGTGTTCATGCCCGAGACCCGCGACCCGCACCCGCCGCGCCTCGACCTGCCCGGCGGGCTGCTGTCCACCGGCGGGCTGGTCGCGGTGGTCTACGGGCTGATCGAGGCCCCCGGGCGCGGCTGGACCGACGGCGCGGTAGTCGCGACGCTGGGGGCCGGGGTGCTGCTGCTGGCCGTTTTCGCCTGGTGGGAACTGCGCGCCCCGCAGCCGATGATCGACCTGCGGCTGTTTGCCCGGCCCCGGTTCCTGTGGGGCAGCCTGGCCGGAGTGCTGGTCAGCTTCGGCCTGCTCGGCATGCTGTTCGTCATCCCGCAGTACCTGCAACTGGTCGAGGGCAACGACGCGTTCGACACCGGGCTGCGGCTGCTGCCCATGATCGGCGGGCTGGTCGTCGGCGCGCCCGCCGGGGAACGCCTGGCCGCCCGCAGCTCCTACCGTGTCCCGGCCGCACTCGGCCTGCTGGTGTTGGCCACCGGCCTGGCGGCCGGCGCCACCACCGATCTGTCGAGCGGCTACGGCTGGGTGGCGAGCTGGCTGGCCGTGGCGGGGCTGGGGACCGGCATGGCATTGTCCCCGGCCATGGACGCGGTGCTCAGCGCGCTGCCGCCCGAGCGCGCCGGCTCCGGCACCGCCATCACCATGACCTTGCGGCAGACCGGCGGAGCGCTGGGCGTCGCCCTGCTGGGCAGCCTGCTGTCCCAGGGCTACACCGACGCGCTGACCACCATCGGCCTCCCCGGCCCGGCCGCCGACGCCGCCCGCGACTCGATCGCCGGTGCGCTGACCGCCGCCGCCCGCCTCCCCGACCCGGTGGCAGCGGCCGCGCTGGCCACCGACGCCCGCGACGCCTACCTGCACGGCATGAGCCTGGTCCTGATCGCCACCGCCGCGATCGCCGCGGTCAGCGCCGCCTTGACCGCCGCCTTCCTGCCCGGCCGCCCAGCCGGCACCAGCACCGCCCCTGACCTAGACCCGGACGCGGGCCGTGACGCGGGCCCGGACGTGCTGCCGCAGCGGCCGGCTCCGCCACCGGCCGGACCATGAGCCCACCGGGACCCCTTCTGTGACGCCGACACCGGACGTGGGGAACACCGCACCGAGGCGAACCGAGGACAGGACGACGACGCAGTGCTGATGAACCAGATCGAGACCATCCTGATCAACAACCCGATCAGGCGGGCGCTGCAACGCCGGTACGAAATGCCGCTGCTGCAGCGCATGGGCGGGACGCTGCCGGACGGGGCGCATGTACTGGAGATCGGCTGCGGCCCGGGCTACGGCGCCCGGCTGATCCTGGAATCGTGCGGTGCCGCCCGCGTCGACGCCGTCGACCTGGACCCGGCCATGGTCACCCGCGCCCGCCGCCGCCTGGCCCCCCACGCCGGGCAGGTCCGGGTGGGCGTCGCCGACGCCACCGACCTGCGCGCCCTGGTCCCGGAATCGGGGGTGTACGACGCGGTGTTCGACTTCGGGATCATCCACCATATTCCCCGCTGGCGCGCCGCCCTGAGCGAGGTCGCCCGCGTCCTGAAACCCGGCGGCGTCTTCTACTTCGAAGAGGTCACCCGGCACGCCCTGAACCGCGCCGGCTACCGGGCCCTGTTCGACCACCCCGAACACGACCGGTTCTCCGACACCGAGTTCATCGCCGAACTCGCCCGACACGGGATGGCCGTCCGCGCCCACCGCACCATCGCCTTCGGCGACTTCGTGATCGGCGCCGCCGACCGCACACGCTGACCACGCCGACCCTCATCACCAGCACGCAGCCGACCCGTCCAGCCCAGGAGAAGCAATGATCGTTGGCACGATGCCCGCCGCAGTACGGGCCGCCTACACCCGTGAGATGACCGCCGCGCGCCGCACCGCCGACACCGCCGCCCGCTGGCGGCACCTGGAGCGCGCCCACATCCTGTCCCAGCCCTGGCCCTGGCCGCACACCCGCAACCACATCGCCATGCTCGCCCTGGCCATCGCCCAGCGGAACCGCCGCGAAGCGCTCGGCCAAGTGGTCCGGATCATCGTGGCCGCCCCCGGCTCGGCGCTGGGCCGCTACCCCGAAGGAAACACCGGCCGCGCCGACGCCGGGCTGACCCGTCCCATGCCGGTGCCCGCCGACCTGGCCGGGCTGCTGCCCCGATGACCGTGAAGGAGCCGGTGACCGGGCACCAGCCCTGGGCTGTGGCGGTCCAGCTGCGGCCCGGCCGGCTCACTTTTGCCGGCCGGCTCGGGTCGGCCCACACCCACGCCCACGCCGCGGTGCAGCTCCTGCTGGCCGTCCGCGGCGAAGTCCTGCTCGCCGACACCGGCGGGCACCTTGCGCCGGTCCGGGCGGCGGTGATCCCCGCCGGAGCACCGCACACCATCCGGGCCGACCACGCCCGCGGCATCATGGTCTACCTCGATCCGGCCGGGCGCCCGGCGCGGGCGCTGGCCGCGCGGGTCCCGACGGCGGTAGCGGACGACCCCGGCGGCCAGGTCGCCGCATGGCAGGCCGCTGCCCTCGCCGCCGTGCCGGTGGTGGACGGTACGGCCGGCGACCTGTCGTGCGCGGCCGATCTTGAGGCGGGCATCGCTGCAGGGAACCGGGCCGTTGCCGCGCTGGCCGGACGCGACGACCCCGTCACCCCGCCCAACAACGGTCCCCTGCACTGCGCGCTGGCGGTGATGCCCGAGCTGGTCGCCGGGGGCGGCCCGGTCCGGCTGGAGACGGTCGCCGCCCAGGTCGGGTTGTCGGCCAGCCGCCTGCGGCACCTGTTCACCGAACAACTCGGCCTCCCCTTCACCGCCTGCGTGCGATGGGCCCGCCTGCAGACCGCCATGACGGTGGTCCGCGACGGCGGCACCCTCACCACCGCCGCCCACGCCGCCGGATTCGCCGACAGCGCCCACCTGACCCGTGTCTTCCGCGCCATGTTCGGCCTGGCCCCCTCGACGGCCACCCGCCACCTGCACTGGCACTGACCCCCCGTCCCGGGCGGTCTCCCGGCGGCGCAGGTCAGCCGTTGCGTTCAAGCCCGCCGCCCCGGACCAGCGCCAGGCTGGAACCCATGACCACGACCTCAACACGACCCGCGATAACACCCCTGGTGCGGTACGGCTACGTCCCCCTCATGCTGCTGGGCGTCAACGGCGCCGCCATCGCGCTCATCACCACCGGCGCCGCCGACGGCCTCGGCAAAGCCTGGCTGATCGCCCTGCTCGCGGCGGCTGTGGCCTGCTCGTTCGCCGCCGAACGCACCCTGCCCTACCAGGCCGCCTGGAACACCCCCTTGGACGACGACCGCCGCGACACCGCCCACGCCATCGTCAACGAGACCCTCACCCTGGGCAGCGTCGCCGCCCTTCCGCTGCTGGCCGCCCTCATCCCCGGCGACGGCATCTGGCCGACCGAATGGCCATTCGCGCTGCAGGTACTGTCGGCCATCGTGGTGGCCGACGCCGGAATCACCCTGGTGCACTACGCCAGCCACAAGATCGACTGGCTGTGGCGACTGCACGCCGTCCACCACAGCATCCGCCGCTGCTACGGCTTCAACGGCCTGATGAAACACCCCCTCCACCAAACCCTGGAAACCGCCGCCGGCGTCACCCCCCTCCTGATCGCCGGCCTGCCCTTGGACGTGGCCACCGCACTCGCCCTGGCCGTCGCGGTCCAACTCCTCCTGCAGCACTCCAACGTCGACTACCGCATCGGCCCCCTCAAACACCTCCTGGCCCTCAACGAAGGCCACCGCTTCCACCACCTCAAATGGGCCGGAATCGGCGACGTCAACTTCGGCCTGTTCACCCTGATCTGGGACCACGCCCTGCGCACCTACTCCTACGACCCCGCCCGCCGCTTCACCTCGGCCGACCTGGGCATGGCCGCCAAACCCCACTACCCCGACACCTACCTCGCCCAGCTCACCGAACCCTTCAAACCCTCCGGAGCCTGCACCACCCCCACCGCACCGACCACCGGGCCCGGCACCGCGTCCCCCGCCCCGCACACCACCAGCACCTGACCCCACAAGACCACAACCCCCACGGGACCGCGACCCGCCGCCAAGCAGACTGT
>DASSTH010000081.1:0-2860 GCA_035708025.1 Nakamurella sp.
CAGCCGGGCGAGCCGTACGGCCGGCCGTCCGTCAACCGGCAGAACACGGCGGTGACGGGGCCGTCGTTGCGTACCGTCACCGACCAATCGGAGCCGGCCGCGGGATCCGGCCGGTCGTCGCCCGGAACGGCAGACACGCTCAGCTCCGCGTCCGGCAGGGTGAGCAGATCGGCGAGATCGTCGGCGGCACTGACCAGGTACCGCGAACGAGACCGCGCACCAGCGGCGGTGCGCGCGTCCACCGTCAGCAGCACGACCGCGGTTGCGGCGCCGGCGAACTCGGCCCGGATGTCGCCGGCCGGGCAGGGCGATCCCGGGGTGACCGCGACCGCGGTGCGGTGCTCGGCGAGCACGGTGCCCAATAGGTCGGTCACGCTCGCCTGCACCGTCACCGGCACGTTGCCCGCGTCCGGGCTTTCCCCGGTGGCCGGGTCCGCGAGCGGGGCGCCGGGTGGCCGGTGCGCGGGCGCCGGCCCGTCCCAGGTTCCGGGTGGCCGGTCGTCCAGCAGCACCACCAGCTCGGCAGCGAAATCCGGTTCGCCGGCGAAGGTCTGCCGCTGCACCTTCGCGCAGACATGCAGCTGCGCGTGCGCCGCAGCCACCGCGTAGTAGGCGGGCTTGGGCTCACCGGTGTAGTCCACGGCGCTGGTGCACCAGGCATTCGGGAACGGCTCGTTCAACTGCCAGGCGATGGTCCCCGCGCAGGCCGGCCAGCGCCGGCGCTGCGCCTGCACGGCATAGCGCAGGCCGTCCGCCTGCAGGAACTGGCTGCACCGCGACAGTTGGTCGAAGTCGGTGATGCCGCCGCCGAACGCGGCCTGCACCAGCGCCTCGTTGTTCCACCAGCGGCCCAGATGGTCCCACAGTTCGGTGCCCCTGGTCGGCATCACCAGTCCTGCGGCACCGACCACATGGTCCAGCACCCGCCGGTGCGCCATGCCCTCCACGCCGAACTCGCTGAGCAGTTGACAGCTGGCGGCGTCGTAACGGGCGTACTGCCCGGCCAGTCCCTGGTGCTCCCAGGGGCCGTGCACGTCGTGCTGTTCGCCGGTGCCGCCCGGTTCGTTGGTGAACGCGGGCCCGGACGGGGAGGTGGGCAGGAACAACCGGCCGGGGTCGATCCGGCCGGCCACCCGTGCCAGCGCGGCGATCGCCGGATGGCCGGCATCCAGCGGATTCCCGCGGGCGTCGGCGAGTTCGTTGCCGCCACACCAGATGGCCAGGCAGGGATGGTGCCGTCGGGCCAGCACGGCGGCCTCGGCCTCGGTGGCCAGCCGGGTGACGAAGTCCGGATCCGCCGCGGGCGTGGACTCCACGCCGGAACTGGATTGGATGAACTCCTGCCACACCAGGATGCCGAAATCGTCGCACGCGTCGTAGAAGGCTTCGGTCTCGATCAGGCCGCCGCCCCACACCCGCAGCATCGTCACACCGGCCCGGGCCGCGAGCTCCACCAGGTGTCGCACGGTGGCAGGGTCCGTCGCTCCGTAGGCCAGATCGGCCGGGACCCAGTTCCAGCCGCGCACCGGCACCGGCGTGCCGTTGACCACCGGCAGGTACGGCAGCGACTCCGGGTTGGCGCCGGCGACCTGTCGAAAGGCCAGGTGCCGGATGCCGAAGCGCACCTCGCACCGGTGGCTGGACCGGCCTCCCACGGATACCTCGACGACGGCGCGGTAGAGCGGTTGGCCGCCGAATCCGTTGGGCCACCACAACTGCGGCGCTGGGACGGCGACCGGCACCCGGACCTGGGGGTGCTCCGACGCCCGTGGCGCGGCGCCGTCGACGACCCAGTGCCGGGTAGCGATCTGCGTGCCGTCCGGGTCCAGGATGGTGACCGTGCCGCCGATGTCGCCGGTGGGGCCGGTGCCACGGCCGGCGTCCAGCGCCACCGACACCGTGACGGTGCACCCGTCGGCGTGCTGCCCGTCCGGGCCCGGCGCGGTGTCCATGTCGGCCGCCCGGCCAGTGTCCACAGCGGCACCCACAGGGGCGTCCAGGTCGGTGTCCACCAACACCCGGTGGACCCGCACCGGACCGCTGATGTCCAGGTACGCGGGTTGCCAGATGCCCTGGTGCACCGAGCGTGGGCAGAAGTCCCAGCCGTAGCTCATCCGGGTCTTGGCCACCCGGACCCGACTGGTGCGACCGACCTGAGGTTCGCTGACCGGTGCGGGATCGACCACCACGGCCAGCAGGTGCTGCTCCGCGCCGGACACCAGGTCGGTGACATCCGCCGTGAACGGGGTGAACTCGCCCTCGTGCGCGCCGAGGTCGATGCCGTCGCAGAACACCCGGCCGGAGTAGTCGATGCCCTCCAGCACCAGGGTCGCACGGTCACCGACGCCGAGATCCGGCGTGCCGAACTCGGTGCGGTACACCACGGTGCGGTCCGCCAGCCACTCGGCCGCCCGGCTGTTCAGGCCGGTGTACGGATCCGGCACGGCCCCGGCGCGTGCCGCGTCGGCGATGACGCTGCCCGGCACCCGGGCGGCCCACCACCGGGCGTGGTCGATGGGGCCGGGCTGGTGCGCCCGGTGGTGCTGCCATTCGTCGCCCAGGAACGGCCGCACCCGCCAGCCGTCGCGGTCGAAGGTCTGTCTCATCCGGCCGGCGACGCGTCGTCGGCGGAGCCGGACGCATCGGACGCTGACGCATCGAAACTCGACGCATCGGAACCTGACGCAGCGGAATCTGCGGTGGCGACCCCGGACTCCGAACCGTCGGCGTGCCCGGTGGCGTCGTCGGATCCGGACCGGCCGGCGGCGCTGTCCGGCGTTCCATCCGCCCACTCCAGCAGGTTGACCTCCGTCACGCCGGCCGCCGGGTCGGCCGGCAGCGCCAGCGTCTTGATCTCGCA
>DASSTH010000082.1:0-4037 GCA_035708025.1 Nakamurella sp.
GTGCCCATCGGGTGACCCGGTGCGCCACGATCCGTGCCCATCCGGTGACCCCGCGCGCCACTTCGATTGCCCACCCCCGGCGAGCGATTCACAGCCATGAGAAGACGCTGGCACACGGGTATGACAGCGGAGTTTCGCTGATCAGCCGCGCTCACCACCGTGCATCGCCTGCCGCGTGCGGTGTGCCGTTGCAGACGCTTTGACTTTGCTCCAACCGTTGGAGCAAAGTCAAAGCGTCTTCAACGGCACACCGCACGGGGCAGGCGAAGAACGGTGGTGAGCGCGGCTGATCACCGAAACTCCGCTGTCATACCCGTGTGCCAGCGTCTTCTCATGGCTGTGAATCGCTGGCCGGAGGTCGGCAATCGAAGTGCCGCGCGGGGTCACCGGATGGGCACGGATTGTGCCGCACCGGGTCACCCGAAGGGCACGAATCGTGGCGCACCGGGTCACCCGATGGGCCCGGATCGCGCCACGTTCGACGCCGCCGGACTACTGCGCCGCGTCCGCCGACGCGCCGACCTCAGCCAGCGCGAGTTGGCGCAGCGGGCCGGCGTAGGCCACGCCACGGTCGGTCGCGTCGAGGCTGCGAGTCATCCAGTGTCACTGTCCACGTTCGACACGCTGGTTCGCGCCGCGGGATTTCGGCTCGCCGTCCTGGACACCGACGGGCACGAGCTGGCCCCGATGCGGGATGACGCGATTCGCAACAACGGGAACAGTCGCTATCCGGCCCACCTCGATCCGAGGCTCACGTCCTGGGTGCAGCGGGCAGGAAGCGGGCAACACCACTGCAGGCCGCTTCGCAAGCTGTCCATCGAGCGACGCCCGAAGCGAGACTTCCGGCGGCCAACGGCGGGCATCCCGTTCGACCATCCCGGCCCGGACGACATCCGGCGCTTCGCAGAACATGAACGGGCCGAGGCGAAGCGGCTCGACGCGCTACGGCCGCCACGACCAGTCCTGCCGCCCCAGCCGGAGTGCGCCTGCGGACCGGAATGCGAGCGCGAATGCGTCCCCGCATGCCCCTGTCAGTGCGAACCCGCCTGACCCGGACCGGTGCCCGCAGACCCGCTGCGGATCTACTTCAGCAGGCTGCGCGCCATGACCAGACGCTGAATCTGGTTGGTCCCCTCGTAGATCTGGGTGATCTTGGCATCGCGCATCATGCGCTCCACCGGGAAGTCCCTGGTGTAGCCATATCCGCCGAGCAGTTGCACGGCGTCCACCGTCACCTTCATCGCCACGTCGCTGGCCAGGCACTTGGCCGCCGACGCCAGGAATCCCTTGTTGGCGTCACCGCGCTCGGTCGCCGCGGCCGCCTGGTAGACCAGTGTGCGGGCCGCTTCGATGTTCATCGCAGCATCAGCGATCATGAACTGCAGGGCCTGGAACTCGGCCAACGCCTTGCCGAACTGCTTGCGCTGCTTGACGTATCCGATCGCGACGTCCAGCGCGCCCTGCGCGATGCCGACCGCCTGGGCCCCGATGGTGGGCCGGGTGTGGTCCAGCGTGGCCAGCGCCGTCTTGAACCCCGTGCCCGGCGCGCCGATGATGCGGTCGCCCGGGATGCGGCAGTTCTCGAAGTGGATCTCCCGGGTGGGCGAGCCCTTGATCCCGAGCTTGCGCTCCTTGGTGCCGACCACGAATCCCGGATCGTCTGCATGCACCACGAAGGCCGAGATTCCATTGGCCCGGGCGTCCGGGTCTGTGACGGCCATGATTGTGTACCAACTCGACACGCCGGCGTTGGTGATCCAGCACTTGGTGCCGTTGAGCACCCAGTCGTCACCGTCGGGCACCGCGCGGGTGCGCATCGACGCTGCGTCCGATCCGGCCTCCCGCTCCGACAGCGCGTAGGAGATCATCGCGCTGCCGTCCGCGATCGACGGAAGCACTTGTTGTTTCAGCTCGTCCGAGCCGGACAGCAGGATCGGCATCGACCCCAGCTTGTTCACCGCGGGGATCAGTGACGAGGATGCGCAGACCCGCGCCACCTCTTCGATAACGATCACGGTGGTGACCGCGTCCGCGCCCGCCCCGCCGTACTGCTCGGGGACGTGCACCGCGTTGAAGCCGGAGGCCGTCAGCGCCTTCTGCGCCTCGATGGGATACCGCTCGTTCTCGTCGCAGTCGGCGGCGTGCGGGGCGATCTCGGCCTCGGCGATCTCCCGGATCGCGGCCCGTACGGCCCGCTGGTCCTCGGTCAGCCGGAACTGGTCGTTCTTCGTCACAGGGTTCACGATTCGCCGCTCCCGGTTCCTGGCCACCCGCTCGAGGATGAACGTGCAGTGACTCCGCCCATGTTAATCCCGGTTCACGGACGGGCCGGTCGCCGAGGCGTTCGGCCGAAGCGCCGAACAGGCTCGGCTGGATCGTTCAGCGACCGCGGCCCCGCTCGCGTAGCGCCGCGTCCTTGGCCAGCACCGAAGCCTGCAGGTCGTCGGCGTACGCGGCCAGTTCGGCGGCCAGCGCCCGGCCGGCGTCGTCAGGCGCGCTGGCCAGGATCCGCACCGCCAACAGTCCGGCGTTCGCCGCGCCGTCCACCGACACGGTCGCGACCGGCACGCCGGTCGGCATCTGCACGATGGACAGCAGGGAGTCGAGGCCGTCCAGCGCGGCCAGCTTGACCGGCACCCCGATCACCGGGAGCACCGTCGCCGACGCGATCATCCCGGGCAGGTGCGCCGCTCCCCCGGCGCCGGCGATGACCACCCGCAATCCGCGGCCGACCGCGCTCGCGGCGTAGTCGAGCATCCGCTGCGGCGTCCGGTGCGCCGAGTACACCCCTACCTCGTAGGGCACTGCGAAGTCATCGAGCACGTCGGCGGCGCGGGACATCACCCGCCAGTCCGAGTCGCTGCCCATCACCACCCCGACCAGCGGCCCCGATGCGCTCCACCTCGCAGACTCCGTCACCGATGTGCTCGGCCTCGCAGACTCCGTCACCGATGTGCTCCGCCCCGCAGACCCCGTCACCGTTGTCCCCCTCCGGCCGCCGCCCGCCGGGTATGCCGGCCCACCAGCCCGTCGGCGCGCAGCACCGCCTGCCGCTCGGCGTCCGCGTGCACCCGATACCCGTCGGCCCACACCCCCGAGCCGAGCCAGCCAGCCGCCAGCCTGGCCCGTCGCCGCAGCGCGGTCAGGTCATCACCCAGCACGGTCACATGGCCGAGCTTGCGGCCCGGCCGGAATCCCTTGCCGTACAGGTGCACCTTGATCTCCGGGAACCGCGCCGCCAGGTGGTGCACCCGCTCGTCCATGCCGACCTCGGCCCCGGCCGGGTCCGCACCTCCCAGCACGTTGGCCATCACGGCCACCGGGGCCAACGCATCGGTCCGGCCCAGCGGGTAGTCCAACACTGCGCGCAGGTGCTGCTCGAATTGGCTCGTCACCGACCCCTCAATGGTCCAGTGCGCGGAGTTGTGCGGGCGCATCGCCAGTTCGTTCACCATCAACCCGTCCGGCGCCGCCTCGGACGGGGGCACCTCGAACAGCTCAACCGCCAGCACGCCCACCACGCCCAACTCGCCGGCGACCCGGAGCGCCAACGATTCCGCGGCGGCGGCTCGGGACCGATCCAGCTCCGGTGCCGGCGCCAGCACCTCCACGCAGATCCCGTCCCGCTGCACGGTCTGCACCACCGACCACGCGGCCGCCTGCCCGAACGGCGAACGGGCCACCACCGCCGCCAGCTCGCGTCGCAGCGGGGCGAATGCCTCCAGCACCACGGTCGTTCCGGCCGGCAGATCCGGCAGTGCGCCGGGCGAGTCGACCACCCAGACGCCGCGGCCGTCGTAGCCGCCGCGCGCGGTCTTGACCACCACCGGCCAGCCGTGCTCGGCGGCGAACAACGGAGCCGCCGCAGCCACCTCCTCGGCGGCCAGCACCCGGAAGGCCGGCACCGGGACCCCGGACTGCGCCAGCCGGGTCCGCATCAGGGCCTTGTCCTGGGCGTATTGCAGAGCGTCCGGTCCCGGGTGC
Organism: Nakamurella sp.; assembly: GCA_035708025.1. Lineage (GTDB taxonomy): Bacteria > Actinomycetota > Actinomycetes > Mycobacteriales > Nakamurellaceae > Nakamurella. The sequence goes on from DASSTH010000082.1 coordinate 3,985, forward strand.
ACCGCGACGCCCTCGGCGGCCAGGGTGCGCAGCAGGTCCCCCGGAACGTGCTC
>DASSTH010000083.1:0-14492 GCA_035708025.1 Nakamurella sp.
ACCCTTGCCTATGCCACCACCGGTCCGGTGGGGGATACCGCCAACCAGGGCGGCCTCGACGTCGCCGTCACGCACCTCGGTCCGGACGGCACGCCCGGCTGGACGGCGCCGATCGCCAACGCCGCCACCCAGCGCGCGTTCGGTGCCGCACCCGGGGCGGATGGGGTGGTGTACGTCGGCGGCTATACCGGAGGGGACCTGGACGGTCGGCATTCCGGCAACGACGGCGACGACGCGTTCGTCGCCGCCGTCGACGCCGACGGAACACTCCTGTGGACCACGCAGTTCGGCGATGCCGCGGCGGCCGACCGGGTCTACGCGGTGGGCGCCGACCCCGCCGGCGGGGTGTACCTGGCCGGATACACCAAGGGCTCGGTACAGGACGGCGTGTCCAATGCCGGGGACAAGGATGTGTTCGTCGCCCGGCTGGATGCGTCCGGGGCGATCGACTGGATCCGCCAGGTCGGATCCGCCGGCGAGGACAAGGGTTTCGCCGTCACCGCCTTCGACGGCGGGGTCGCGGCGGCCGGCGTCGCGGGGGACGCGATGCCCGGGGCCGAGTCGGCCGGCGGCGGGGACGGCTTCGTGGCCGCCTTCGACGCCTCCGGAGCCTCCCGGTGGATGCGGCAGATCGGTTCGGCAGAGTCCGACCTGTTCAGCGGGGTGACCACCGGACCGGACGGCACCCTGGTGGCGGTCGGCCAGTTCGGCGGCGAGGTGGGCGGCCACGGCTCGGGCGGGCTGGACGCGCTCGCGGTTGGCTACCACAGCGCGGGCAACCAGGCGTGGGTCAGCCGGTGGGGCACGGAAGGCGACGACCAGGCGGCGACGGTGACGGTGGACCCGGCGGGCGGCTACCTGGTGACCGGCGCCACCAACGGCGACTTCGCCGGATCGGTGGGCGGGTTCGACATCTTCGCCAGCCACCTGGCGTCGGACGGCGCGGTGAGCACCACCCGGGCGGCCACCGCACGGCTGCACGCCACAGCGGCGGGTCGGGCCCGGGTCGCCGCCACCACCGCCGACCCACCGCCCGCACCGCAGGACGGCACCATCCAATTCGGCACCCACCAGGATGACGGGGTCTCCCAGTTCGCCGAGCTCAACCTGTACGCCGCTGCCGCGCCCGGCCGGTTGTGGATCACCGGCGCGACGTTCGGCAGTACCGCCGCCGCGGCGAACGCCGGCGGGGCCGACGTCTTCCTGACCTCCCTGACCTTGACCGGCTCCGCCCCCGGAACCTCCACCGGCACCACATCCACCTCGACGGGAAGCGCCACCGGCGGGACGACCTCGGCCGGCACCGCGTCCGAGTCGTCCGGCCCGGAGTCCACCGCCGGCAGCCAGGCGAGCAGCGGCACAACGGTATCCAGTACCGACTCGGCCACCTCCGAAACGTCGTCCGCGGCCGGTTCCGTCAGCGGGTCCGCACCGTCCGAGGCGGGCGGCCAGGGCACCTCGTCCAGCGGCGCGGCGATCGTGCGGCCGGGCTCCGGCGGAGGTCTGTCGTACACCGGCGTCGCGGCGATCGGGCTGCTGGTGCTGGCGCTCCTGCTGGTGGGTACGGGCGGCCTGGCCAGTGTGCTGGGGCGCCGCCGGCCGGGCAGCCACACCGGTTGACGGCTGGATGGTCCGGCTTCATGCGTTGCGTCCTGCAGAGTGCGCGCAATTACTCGCGACCCGCAGGACGCAACGGAGGGATCTCGCCGCACGGAGCTCGTGGGGCTCGGTCACGAAGGGAGAACGAATGCCGCCGCTGCCCTTGACGCGACCGGCCGGGCGCTGCCACACTGCGGGCTGAGAACGTTTACAAGAACGATTACAGCATCGCGCGGCACCGCCTTCGGACAGGCGACCAGGAGGCCCCATGTCCAGCCCCACCCGACCCACCCTGGGCCAGGTCGCGCAACTGGCCGGCGTGTCCGTCGCCTCGGTCTCCCGGGTGCTGAACGACCTGCCGGCCAGCGCCGAGATGGCCGCCCGGGTGCGGGCCGCGGTGGATGAGTTGGGTTACGTCCCGGATGCGATGGCGCGGTCGCTGAAGGTGCGCCGCACCGAGCAGTTGGCCCTGGTGGTGGCGGATGTCGGCAACCCGGTCTACGTCACGATGATGCATGCGGTGGCGGCCGCGGTGCGCACCTCCGGCTACCGGCTGGTGCTCTCCACCGACCAGTCGGATCCGGACGAGGAGATGCGCATCCTGCAGGGGCTGTCCCACGGGTACGCCGACGGACTCATCCTGTCGCCGCTGCGGGTGACCGACGCGCTGCTGACCGAGCTGCGGCAGCCCCGGCTGCCCACCGTGGTGATCGGCACCGTCCCGGACGACCTGCCGGTGGACAACGTGCGGGCGGACTCCGCGCGCGGCATCGGCCTGGCGGTCAAGCACCTGATCGCCACCGGGCGGCGCAGCATCGGTTTCATCAACGGGCCGTTGGACACCGTGCCGGGAGCGGCCCGGCAGCGTGGCTTCGACCGGGCGGCCCGCCGGCTGGGGCTGGACCGGGACGAGTGCCCGCGGATCGCGGCCCAGGACTTCACCTTCGCGGCGGGCCGGCTGGCCGCCCGGGAGTTGCTGTCCGCCCACCGGCCGGACGCGTTGGTGTGTGCCAACGACCTGCTGGCCGTGGGAGTGATCCACGAACTGGATTCCATGGGGCTGAAGGTGCCGCAGGACATGGCCGTGGCCGGCATGGACGACACCGACCTGGCGGAGATGGTGTTCCCCGGGCTGACCAGCGTCAGCCTGGGCTCGGCCGATCGCGGCACCATCGCTGCGACGTTGCTGCTGGAACGGATCAAGGACCCGGCGCGGGCACCCCGGCGGGTCACGGTGGCGCCGCACCTGGTGGTGCGCGGGTCCACGGCCGCGCCGTTGCGGGTGGTGCGGGATGACTGAGGCGGCGATCCTGGAGTCCCCGCGCGCGCCGGCCGAGCCGCCGCGCCGGCGCTTCACCCAGGCCGGAGCCGCCCGGCGGGAGATGTGGTTCCTGCTGTTGCCCGCGCTCATCCCGGTGGCGCTGTTCTCCGTGTGGCCGCTGCTGCAGGGCATCTACCTCGGCTTCACCGACGCGCGGGCCGGCCGGAACGTCGTCATCTCGTTCATCGGGGTGGACAACTTCCAGCGCCTGCTGCACTACAAGCTGTTCTGGGACTCGTTCAAGATCGGATTGATCTGGGCGCTGTCCGTCACGGTCATCCAGTTCTTCCTCGCCCTGGGACTGGCGCTGCTGCTGAACATGAACCTGCGGTTCCGCGGCTTCGGCCGGGTGCTCGCGCTGGTGCCATGGGCCATGCCGCCGGTCATCGTGGCGATCATGTGGCGGCTGATGTTCGACCCGAGATCCGGCCCGGTGAACGGGATCCTGCAGTTCTTCGGGCTCATCGACACCGACATCAACTGGCTGGGCACCTTCGGTACCGCGCTGCCCGCGGTGATCGTGGTGGGCGTGTGGCGCGGCATGCCGCAGACCACCATCACCCTGCTGGCCGGGCTGCAGTCGGTGGACGGGGCGCTGCACGAGGCCGCCCAGGTGGACGGGGCGGGCTCCTGGCAGCGCTTTCGGCACATCACCCTGCCCGCGCTGCGGCCGGTGATCGCGGCCATCACCAGCCTGGACTTCATCTGGAACTTCAATTCCTTCGACCTGGTCTTCGTGCTGACCGCCGGCGGACCCGGCGGAAAGACCATGCTGCCCATGCTGTTCGCCTACAACGAGGCCTTCAAGTACGGCCACTTCGGGCTGGCCTCCGCCATGGGCGACGTGATGGTGATCCTGGTCGTCGTGCTGCTGCTGGTCTACCTGCGCTCCCAACTGCGGAGCAACCGATGAACCCGGTGCGCAGACTGGTCGGCCGGCCCCTCGCCTACCTGGCCTTGGTCTGCTACGCGATCTTCCTGGGGTTCCCCCTGGTTTGGCTGCTGTCGACCGCGCTGAAGACACCCCAGGAGCTGGCCACCCTGGCACCCAGCCTGATACCGAGAACCTGGGCGTGGTCCAACTTCTCGGACGCGCTGCGGTCCCAGGACCTGTTGCACGCCGGTGCCAACAGCCTGATGGTGGCGGTGGCGTCCACCATCCTGGTGACGATCGTGGCCATGCCGGCGGCCTACGGTCTGGCCCGGTTCCGCACCAAGATGCGGCCGATCGCGCTGGGCTGGATCCTGGTTTCCCAGGTGTTCCCGGTGATCCTGATTGTGATCCCGCTCTTCCTGATCCTGCAGCAGTTCGGCCTGAACAACTCGCTGGTCGGGCTGGTGATCGTCTACCTGGTGTGGTCACTGCCGTTCGCGCTGTGGCTGCTGCAGGGCTACGTGGCCGGCATCCCGCGGGACCTGGAAGAGGCCGCCTCGGTGGACGGCGCCGGCCGGCTGCGGGTGCTGGTCTCCATCGTGCTGCCACTGCTGCTGCCCGGCATCGTGGCCACCGCGCTGTTCTCCTTCGTCTCGGCCTGGAACGAGTTCTTCTTCGCGCTGGTGCTGATCCAGGATCCGGCGCTGAACACCCTGCCGTTGGCGCTGGCCAAGTTCGTCGGCCAGGAGGGCCAGGTGAAGTTGGGCGCCCTGGCGGCCGGTTCGCTGCTGGCCACCATCCCCAGCCTGTTGTTCTTCTCGTTCCTGCAGCGCCGGCTCACCTCGGGCCTGCTGACCGGTGCTGTCAAGGGATGAGGCGACCCGTTCGTGATCGACAACCACTGAGAGAAGGGAAGAGAGGCACATGACCAGACGCTCGTCCGTGTTCGCTGCCGCGCTGGCCGCGGCGGCCCTCGTGCTCGGGGGGTGCGCCACCGCAGGAGGCGGCGGCTCGTCCAGCAGCGCGCCCGCCACCACGTCCGCCGGCGGCGCATCCAGCAGCGCGCCCGCCGAGACCTCGTCCGGCGCCGCGTCATCCGCCGCGGCATCCTCGGGCATGTCGTCCTCCGGCGGGTCCTCCTCGGGAGCATCCGGAGCGCAGAGCAGCGCCGCCGGCGAACAGTCCAGCGGCGCCGCGGTGTCCCAGCCGGCGGAGAAGGTGACGCTGCGCTTCCAGTCGCTGGCCTTCCAGGACACCACCATCGCGGCCACCAAGAAGATCGTGGACGACTGGAACGCCGCCAACCCCAACATCCAGGTCGAATTGGTGCAGGGCAGCTGGGACAACGTGCACGACCAGCTCGTCACCCAGTTCCAGGGCAAGACGGCGCCGGACATCATCCACGACGCCGCCGACGACATCCTTGGTTTCGCGCAGCAGGGCTACCTGGCCGACCTGTCGCCGTACCTGTCCCCGGATGTGAAGTCCGGGGTCAGCGAGGGCGTGTGGAAGTCCGTGACGGTGGACGGCAAGGTCATCGCCGCTCCCACCCTGCTGCAGACCTACGTGGTGTTCGCCAACAGCAAGGCGCTCTCCGACGCCGGCGTCACCGCCCCCACCGGGGACACCATGTCCTGGGACGACTTCCAGGCGCTGGCCAAGCAGCTGACCAAGAGCGGCCAGTACGGGCTGGGCTGGAGCCTGAAGTCTCCCACCGCCACCATGATGAACCTGGCGTTGAACTTCGGCGGCACCTATTTCGACACCTCCTCCGACCCGGCGAAGATCACTGTGGGGGACAAGGAGATGCAGGTCCCGACCAGGATCCACGCCATGGCCTATGACGACAAGTCCATCGACCCGACCAGCATGACGCAGAGCGGCAGCGACGTGCTGCCCGCCTTCTACGCCGGCAAGTTCGCGATGATGGTGTCCGGTGACTACGTGGCCCAGCAGATCTCCGAGCAGGCCCCCAGCGGCTTCACCTGGCAGGTGCTGCCGCCGCTGGCCGGAGACACCGCAGACCAGGCGGCCGACCCGCAGACCCTGTCGGTGTCCGCGGACTGCAAGAACCCCAAGGAGGCCACCGAATTCATCAACTACTTCATGCAGGCGGCGAACCTGGCGGCGGTGGCGCAGGGGGACTGGCTGATCCCGGCCACCCAGAGCGCCCGTGACGAGGTGCTCAAGGAGACCGGCGGCAAGAACGGCTGGGATCAGATCCTGGCCTCCGGGGAGCACCTGACGAACGCGCCGTTCCTCACGGTGGCGCAGTACCCGCAGTGGAAGGATCAGATCGCCACCCCGGCGTTCCAGCAATACCTGGCCGACCAGATCGACAAGGACGCGCTGGTCTCGCAGCTGAGCGACGGATGGTCCCAGGTCGCCGGCGGCTGATCGACAGACCCATACCGAGGTAGCCCGAAGCTGTCGGTGGTGGCCCGATGTCGTCGGCGCGTTTGCGACAACATCGGACCACCTCGGGCCGGGCGAAGGAAGGCACACGGGAATGGACGTGTTGGAGGACACCGCGGTAGGGGCGCTGCTGGGTGCCGCCGTGGGGGACGCCCTGGGGGGCGCCACGGAGGGGTGGCTGCCAGAGCAGATCAGGGCGCGGTACGGCGGGCCGGTGACGGGCATCGTGCCGCCGTACTTCGATCAGTGGCGCGACGCCCGCCCCATCGCGCCGTACCACAAGGGTGACGGGCACATCACCGACGACACGTTGATGACGCATGCCCTGGTGGAGGTGTACCGGCGGCGCCGCGACCACCTGGACGCCTACGCCATCGCCGAGGACCTGGTGCCGCTGCTGATCGGCGAGCGACGCTGGATCCCGGAGCTGGAGGCCGATGCGCTGCTGCTGCAGCGCGTCTTCCTGGCCGAGAAGTACTTGGTGGCCCGGCTGCACTACGGCCACGTCGACCCCAGGGAGGCCGGCACCGGCAACATCGTCAACTGCGGCGCGGCGATGTACCAGGCCCCGGTGGGCATCGCGAACGCCGGCGACCCGGACCGCGCCTACGCCGAGGGCATCGAGATCGCCGGCGCCCACCAGTCCAGCTACGGGCGCGAGGCGGCCGGTGCCTTCGCCGCAGCGGTGGCCGCCGCCTGCACCCCCGGAGCCACCGCCGACACCGTCATCGAGGCCTGCCTGGACCGTGCCAAGGACGGCACCCGGGCGGCGATCGACGCGGTGGCACAGCAGGCGTCCCGGTTCACCGACTGGCAGGAGGCGATCCCGGCCCTGCGCTCGGCGGTCGAGCCGTACGACAGCGTGGGGCCGGACTACCGGCAGCCGGGGATGGACGCCCGCCGGCCCAGTCGCACCAAGTCCATCGAGGAACTGCCGATCGCGCTCGGCATGGTGCTGGTGGCCAAGGGCGACGTGCGGCAGGCCGTGTTGGGCGGGGTGAACTACGGCCGGGACGCAGACTCCATCGCCTCCATGGCGGGGGCGGTGGCCGGCGCCCTCGGCGGGCGGTCGGCGGTGCCGGTCGACTGGGCCGAGCAGGTGGGCACCGCCTCCCGGCTGGACCTGGAGGCGCCCGGGCTGGTGATGGCCGAGGTCGCGCGGGAGATCTTCGACAAGGATGCCCGGCGGGCCGGGGCGGTGGCGGACGTGCGGTCGGGGCTGCTGGCGGTCGTGCCGGCATGAGCATGCCGCCGTCGGTGCGGTCGGCATGAGCGCCGCCGCACCGGATTTCGACCCGCTGGTGCCCCGGCCGATCGACCGCCCCAGCGCGGTACCCCTGGATCCGGGCGCCGACCTCTCCGTGATCGACGATGCGAAGATCCTTGCCGCGCCGGACGATCCGGTCGACTGGCCGGCCTGGCGGGCGGCCATCACCGGGTGGGCGGAGCAGGCCCGCAGCCGCATCGGCTACTCCGGCGAGCGGTACTCCGACCCGGCCGCGGCCTGGACGCAGACCGCGTGGTCGGTGGCCCTGGTGTGGCTGTGGGACGAGCAGCTGTACGACCATGCCGAGCACCGCTTCACCGTCGCCGCCTTCTTGGAGCACGCCCGGTCGCGATTCGGCGGCTTCGACGCCGTGGTGCTCTGGCACGCCTACCCGGTGATCGGTATCGACCCGCGCAACCAGTACGACTACTACCGCGAGGTGCCGGACCTGGCCGCGCTGGTGGGTGAGTTCCAGCGGGCCGGCGTGCGGGTGTTCCTGGACTACAACCCGTGGGACACCGGCACCCGCCGACCCGCCGGAACGGACCCGGAAGAGTGCGCGGCCCTGCTGGCCGACACCGGCGCCGACGGGCTGTTCCTGGACACCCTCAAGCAGGGCGATCCCGGGCTGCTGGACGCGCTGGACGGGCTGGGCCGGCCGGTCGCCCTGGAGGGCGAATCGCGGCTCCCCTTGCAGCGCATCGCCGATCACCAGCTCAGCTGGGCGCAATGGTTCGCCGACTCCGCCGTGCCCGGGGTGCTGCGCGCCCACCTGTTCGAGCGGCGGCACATGATGCACCACACCCGGCGGTGGAATCGCGACCACTCCGAGGAATTGCAGTCGGCCTGGCTCAATGGCTGCGGAATCCTGGTGTGGGAGTGCGTGTTCGGCAGCTGGGTCGGCTGGAACGACCGCGATGCGTCGGTACTGCGGCGCATGCTGACGGTGTTCCGGGCCTTCCCCGACCTGTTGCTGCGCGGGGAGTGGACGCCGCTGGCCGATCTCGGCGCCGACGTCCCGGCGGAGGTGTACGCCTCCAGGTTCTCCGACGCCGGCACCGACCTGTGGCTGCTGGTCAATCGCGGGCCGGGGCCGGTCGAGTTCCGCTTCCGGGAACCGGGACCGGGGCGCCGGGTGGTCTGCCTGGACACCGGCGGTAGCGCCGTGCGGATTGCGGGGCGGGGGATCGCCGCGGTGGTCGAACATCCCGAGGACCGCCCGCCGGCGCCAGTGGCCGGCCTGGTACGCGCCCTGGCCGCCGACCCGATCGCGTCGGACTCCTCCTTCCCCTACCGGCCGGTGCGCCGCATTCCCGTCACCGCCGCGGCCGGTGATGCGGCGGAGTCAGCGGTGTGCGTGCCGCCCGGCGACTACACCGTCACCCAGACCTATCGGCGGCGGGAAACCGGCTGGTACGGAACGGTTCCGTACGTGGAGGAGTGGAAGCCGCTACCACCCCGGCTGCACGACATGCGGTCGGACACCAGGACCGTGACGGTGTCCGGAGTGGCGGTGGACGCCGCGGAGGTGACCCGCGGGCAGTTCCACGGGTTCGTCGCCGCCACCGGGTACCGGCCCGCCTCGGTGCACCGGTTCCGGGCCGGCGATCCGCCGGAGCCGGGTACCGCCGACGATCCCGTCACCGGCGTCGACCTGGCCGATGCGCGGGCGTACGCCTCCTGGCGGGGCGCCCGGCTGCCCACCGAGTTCGAGTGGCAGCTCGCGGCCGCGGATCCGCGGTTCTCCCGGCGCTCGCCGCTGGTGTGGAACTGGACCGAGAGCGAGCACACCGACGGCCGCACCCGGTTCGCGATCCTTAAGGGCGGCAGCGAGTTCCGCGCGGCCGGGTCCGACTGGTACACCGACGGCGGGCCGCAGCCGCCGTGCTTTGCGCTGCAGATCCCGCTGCTCGGCGAGGGACTGGCCCGCAGCGAGTGCGTCGGGTTCCGCTGCGCGGTCGACCTGCCCGCCGGGACGACCGACCCGAAGGGCAGAATGGGCGGTGAGCACGCGGGCCGGTGACGATGACGAGGGTGACGACGGCATGACGACACGAAGCGACGGCACCAGCACGGAACCGGCCGGACGTACCGCGACCATCCTGGTGTGCCCGCTGTCCAAGGTCGCCGAGACCGCGGAGCGGCACGGCGCGGGCAGGGTGCTGTCCCTGATCGGCGACCCGGATCTGTGCCGGACCCCGGCCGGCGTCACCGACCATCTGGTGGTGCACGTGCACGACATCGTCGCCGCCAACGACACCCAGATCCTGGCCGACGTCAGCCATGTCGAGCAGGTCATCGAGTTCGCGCGCTCCTGGGACGGAACTCGCCCCATGGTGGTGCACTGCTTCGCCGGCATCAGCCGGTCGACCGCGTCGGCGTTCATCGCGGCATGCGTGCTGCAGCCGGACCGTGACGAGGCGGAGATCGCGGCGGAGATCCGGTCGGCCTCCCCGACGGCGTATCCGAACCGGCACCTGGTGGCGCTGGCCGACCGCGTCCTGGGACGCGACGGCCGGATGGTCGACGCGGTCGAGCGCATCGGCCGCGGCGAGCCGGCCGAGGAGGGCGTGCCGTTCGAGCTCACGCTGCGGCTGGCCCCGGCCCGCTGACGGATCCGGGACGGTAGGAGGACCGCAGCCGGGAGGGCACGGGGAGCGCTCCGTTCGGGACTTGCGAGGATCAACTTCGCTGCTGATCCGGCAAATCGGGCGGGTTTTGCAGAAGTTGATCCTCGCAGCGCGAAGTTGATCCTCGCGGGTGGGGTGGGCGGGCGGTCTGGGAGACTGACGGCCACCACGCCCGATCGGGTTCCACCGTGCGCACCGCCGTCACCGCAGGAGGCCACATGCCGACGTTCCCACCCGGATTCCTCTGGGGCACTGCGACCGCGGCCTACCAGATCGAGGGTGCGGTGGCCGAGGACGGGCGGGGCCCGTCCATCTGGGACACCTTCTCGCACACCCCGGGCCGGATCATGGGCGGCGACACCGGTGATGTCGCGGACGACCACTACCACCGCTACCGCGAGGACGTCGCGATCATGCGGGAGCTGGGGCTGGGCGGGTACCGCTTCTCGCTGTCCTGGTCGCGGGTGCAACCGGCCGGGTCCGGCCCGCTGAACCCCGCCGGTGTGGACTTCTACGACCGGCTGCTGGACGAGTTGCACGGCGCCGGGATCCGGCCGTGGGTCACGCTGTACCACTGGGACCTGCCGCAGCCGCTGGAGGACGCCGGCGGCTGGCCGGTGCGGGACACCGCACTGCGGTTCGCCGACTACGCGGCGGCGATGCACCAGCGGTTCGCCGACCGCATCGAGGACTGGACCACCCTGAACGAGCCGTGGTGCAGCGCGTTCCTGGGCTACTTCACCGGGCACCACGCACCGGGCCGCACCGAGCCGCAGGCGTCGCTGCGCGCGGTGCATCACCTGCTGCTCGGGCACGGCCTGGCGGTGCGGGCGATGCGGGATGCCCGGCCGGACCACCGATACGGCATCACGGTCAACCTGTATCCGGTGGACCCGGAGAGCGACTCGGAGGCCGACCGGGACGCCGCCCGCCGGGTGGACGGGGTGAGCAACCGGCTGTTCACCGACCCGCTGCTGCGCGGCCAGTACCCGTCCGACGTGCTGGCGGACCTCGGGTCGCTGTGGCCGGCCGATGTGGTGCAGGACGGCGACCTGGCGCTGATCGGCACGCCGGACGACGTGCTGGGCGTCAACTACTACTCCCGGCACGTGGTGCGCGCCGCGGCCACCGGCACCGGGCAACCGGTGCCCGGCGCCGGGGGGACCGCGACGTCCGCCCGGGAGAACGGCTGGATCGGCTGCGACGACGTGGTCAAGACCGGCTACGGCTACCCGCGCACCACCATGGACTGGGAGATCGACCCGCCGGGGCTGTACGAGGTGCTGACCGGGCTGACCAGGGACTACCCGGACCTGCCGCCGCTGTACGTGACGGAGAACGGCGCGTCCTTCCACGACACCGTGGGCCCCGACGGGCTGGTGCACGACACCGAGCGCGTCGACTACCTGGACGCCCACTTCCGGCAGGCCGCCCGGGCCATCGCCGACGGGGTCGACCTGCGCGGCTACTTCGTCTGGTCGCTGCTGGACAACTTCGAATGGGCCTGGGGATTCGACCGCCGGTTCGGCATCGTCCGGGTGGACTACGACACCCTGGAACGGTCCGTCAAGGACTCCGGCCGCTTCCTGGCATCGGTGGCGGCGGCGAATGCGCTGCCGGACTGACGGTCGCAACCTCGGATGGGCGAGGAGACCGGCGGTGCCGCCATGAGCACGGTCGGCTGGGACGCCGACCCGGTGGTGGCCGCCACCCCGGCCCACCCGGATCTGCGTGACGAGGTGACCGCCGACGTCTGCGTGATCGGGTTGGGCGGCAGCGGGCTGGCGGCGGTGGGTGCCGCCCTGGACCGCGGGCTGACGGTGGTCGGCCTGGACGCCGGCCGGGTCGCCGCGGGCGCCGCCGGGCGCAACGGCGGGATCCTGGCACCCGGACCGGCCATCGGTGCGGCGGCCGGCGCGCAGCGCTGGGGGATGCCGGCGCTGCGTGAGCTGTACCGGGCCACCGCCGCCGAGATCGACCACTTGGAGGCGCTGCTGGGACCGGGGGTGATCCGGCGTACCGGCGGGCTGCGGCTGGTGGAGCCACGCTGGGAGGGGGCCCTCAAGGCGGGCCATCCGGACCGGCGGGACGATGTGGACTCCGAGCGCGCGGACGCGCTGGAACAGCAGCGGGTGCTGGCCGAGATCGGTGTGGCCGCGCGGGTCTACGACGGTCCGCTGGGCACCGGCGTGCTGGTGCCCGGTGACGCCGCGATGAACCCGGCCCGCCGGGCCCTCGGGCTGGCTGCCCGGTACGCCGGCCGGGCGGCGCTGTACGAGCACAGCCCGGTGCTGGGCATCGAACCCGGACGGGTGCGAACGGCTCGGGGCAGCGTGTCCGCGGGCGCGGTGCTGGTGGCCGTGGACGGCCGGCTCCCCGAGATGTTGCCGGAACTGACCGGCCGCATCCGCACCGTGCGGCTGCAGATGCTGGCCACCGCCCCGGTCGCGCCCGGCGTGCTGCCCTGCCCGGTGCACCTGCGCTGGGGATACGACTACGCCCAGCAGGATGCGGAGGGCCGGATCTTCATCGGTGGCGGACGCGACCACTTCCGGCAGGCCGAGGAGACCACCGACAGCGACCCGACACCGCCGGTGCAGCAATGGATCCAGCGGCAGGCCGAACGATTGGCGGGGGGTCCGGTGACGGTGACGCACCGCTGGGCCGCCAGCGCCGGGTACACCGACGACGGGGTGCCACTGGTGGTCCGGGTGCGGGACGGCGTGGTGGCCTGCGGCGGCTACAACGGCATGGGCAACCTGGTGGGTCCCATCGCCGCCCGCGCCGCCCTGGCGCTGGCGCTGGACGGGACCGCGCCCCCGGCCTGGTTCACCGGGCCGGACTGATGCCCGCGTCCACCAGGCACACCGCCGATCGTTCAGCGAAGGGAACAACCGATGGCATATGACGTCACGGCGATCCGCGACCGTCTTCCGTCACTGGAAAGCGGTGTCGCGCACTTCGACGGCCCGGGTGGCACCCAGACCCCCGACATGGTGGGCGATGCGGTCCGCGCCGCGCTGCTGGCGCCGATCGCCAACCGGGGTCGAACCACCGAGGCCGAGCGCGCCGCCGACGACATCGTCACCGCCGCCCGGTCCGCCATGGCCGACCTGCTCGGGGCGGACCCGGCCGGCATCGTCTTCGGCCGCAGCGCCACCGCGCTGAACTACATCGTCTCCCGCGCGGCGGCCAAGGGGTGGCGGCCCGGCGACGAGATCCTGGTGTCCCGGCTCGACCACGACGCCAACATCCGGCCGTGGATGCAGGCCGCCCAGTCCGCCGGTGCGGCGGTCCGCTGGATCGACTTCGACCCGGCCACCGGGGAACTGACCGCCGACCACGTCGCCGCGGTGCTGTCCGACCGCACCCGGCTGGTGGCGGTCACCGGCGCGTCCAACCTGATCGGCTCCCGGCCGCCGATCCCCGCCATCGCCGAGTTGGTGCATACCCACGGCGCGCTACTCGCGGTGGACGGGGTGCACCTGACGCCGCACGCATCGGTCGACCTGGCCGCCCTGGGAGCCGACCTGTTCACCTGCTCGCCGTACAAGTTCTGCGGCCCGCACTGTGGCGTGCTGGCGGCCGATCCCGCGCTGCTGGACACCCTGCACCCGGACAAGCTGCTGCCGTCCACCGAGGCGGTGCCCGAGCGGTTCGAGTTCGGCACGCTGCCCTACGAATTGCTGGCCGGGGTGACGGCCGCGGTGGACTTCCTGGCCGGGCTGGAGCCGGACGCCGGCGGGTCGCGAACCGAACGTCTGGCGGCGTCGATGGCGGCCCTGGAAACGCACGAGGACCGGCTGCGGGAACGGCTGGAGGACGGGCTCGCGACGCTGCCCGGCATCACCGCGCACGCCCGAGCGGCCCGCCGCACGCCCACCCTGCTGCTGAGCTTCGCCGGCCGGGACGCGGCGGACGCCTACCGATTCCTGGCCCAGCGGAAGATCAACGCCCCGGCCGGTTCGTTCTACGCCCTGGAGCCGTCCCGCCGGCTCGGGCTCGGTGACTCCGGTGGGCTGCGGGTCGGGTTGGCGCCGTACACCACCGACGAGGAGATCGACCGGCTGCTGGCCGCGCTCGCGGAATTCCTGCGGTCCTGATCAGCGGCCGAGCGCGGCGTAGGCCTGTTCGGTGCGCTCCCTGGCCGACTGCCACCAGTCGCGGTGCGCGGCGTACCAGTCGATGGTCGCCTGCAGCCCCGCGCGGATGTCCCGGTACCGCGGCTGCCAGCCGGTCTCGGCGCGCAGCTTGGCGGAGTCGATGGCGTAGCGCAGGTCGTGGCCCGGCCGGTCGTTCACGTGCTCGAACCAGTCCGCGGGCTTGCCCATCAACTCCAGCAGCAGCGCGATGATCTCCCGGTTGCTGCGCTCGCCGTCGGCGCCG
>DASSTH010000084.1:0-3305 GCA_035708025.1 Nakamurella sp.
GACGATTCGAGCCGGGCGAGTTGGCGGCGCAGCCGCTGCGCGGCCACCAGCGGCGGTACCGGCTCAACGTGCAAGGACACGTCGAGGCGGCCGGGGTAGGTCAGCAGCGGCTCCAGCCAGCCCGCGCCGACCTCCCGCGGATACCCGGTCACTGCGAACGAGGCGCACACCCCGCCCGGCAACTCCACCGACCGCGCCCGCACCCGCAGTCCCGACGGCCCGAACATGCCCGACAAATCACCATCGGTCCTGTGGTCTCGACCGGCCCCATTGCGCCCCTGAACACGGGCAACGATCTTGCGCATCACGCCTCCTGCCGCACGGTGATGAGTTCGTCCGGTGCAGCGTTATCCACAGGCCGGGGCTCGCCTGGGGACAGCGACTCGGCCAGTGCCGCGACGCAGGACCGGCTGTCGAGTACCTCGGCCGCGACACCGAGCGCGGCCAGCGACTGCACGGCCTCGGCGGCTCGCCGCACCACTACCTCGGCGCCGGCGTCTCGCCCGATCCGCTGCCGCCGGCCATTGCCCCACGGTGCGGAGGCGGACGCGGCCGGGGCGGTGGTGAACACGATCAGGACGTGCCGGACCAGTAGGCCGTGGGCGGCGCCGACCTCGGACAGGAATGCGGCATGCTCGCCGGCCGCCTGCTCTAGCGCCGGATCAGGCAGGCCGGGCGCGTGCTCGGTGATGTGGTCGGCCAGGCCTGTCAGGTCGACCGGGCGGGCCTGGACCAGGATCTGCACGGGGGTGTCCAGCGAGTTGAGCCACCGCCCGAACCCGGCGACCAGGCCCGCCTGCTCACCTGGCGTGCGCAGCCCGAACGCCACCGTCCCGGCCCGCACCATCGCCGCCACCCCGCCGCCGGTCAGTTCCATGGCGCCGTCCTGGCGGACGGCCCGGACCGGGAGCCGCAGTGGGGCGGGCAGCCGTCCCCGCATCCGGCACCACGACGGCGGCGCCTGCACCGCACCTTCGGTGGTGACTCGTGCCTTCGGCGCGCGCAGGTGGGCGAGAGCGGTGACCAGGTAGCGGTCCAGGCTCATCCCGTCCCGGCGGGCGACCGCCAGCACGACCCCGCCTGCCGCGACGGGGATCAGCACCGCCACCAGGACCGGGAACGGCAGCAGCGCCTGGAAGGTGAGCAGCACCCACAACACGACGGCGGCGGTGCCGCCAAGGATGGCCAGCTGCCGGGCGGTCAGCCCGTAGAGGATCTTGTCGGGCTGGTCGACGTCGGCGGGGATCTTCACACTCATCGGTTGCTCATGCGAGTGGCTGTTCATGTGCGCCTCCTGCGTTTGGGCGGCTCGGTCCACAAGGTCAGCTGCCGGTGCGGCACCGGCCGCCGCGGCATCCCCGGCAACATCAACTGCCCCGACCGCGGATGAGGCCGCGCCGGTTCTCCAGTCGGCCTGGAGCGTGTTGGCGGGGGCGTGCGCGTTGCCGGGATGGGCAGCGCAAGCTGCACCGGCCGCCGCCTCCGAGGCCGCGCCGGGATCGGGAGCGCGAGCTGCATCGAACGTCCACCTCCGGGAACAGGACCCGATTCCGGGCCGGCAGGGTCGACGGGAGAGCCGGGTGAGGGTGGTTCAGGGGGCGGCGGTGGCCCGGCGGGCAGCGCCAGCCGATGACGCGGCGCCGGCAGCTCCAGCCGCCTCGGCGGCACAGGCGGGGGCGGTGGTACGGGAGGCGGATGCTGGCGCCGTATCGGGGCGACGACGCGGCGCCGGTTGCCGAACAGAGCGCCCAGCCCCCGGTAGAGGATCAGGCTGCGCAGCAGACCGCCGAGCATGCGCGGCTGCGCCGGACGCCAGATGGTGCGCGCCACCCAGGACGGGATCCGCAGCATCACCCACAGCAGGCATGCCGCCAGCAGCAGATCGGTCACGTCGTTATGCGACGGGATACCGAGGAGATGGTCGCCGCTGTCGCCGGTTTCGGAGAACATCAGCCGGAACGCGGTCGCCAGCACCAGCGACTGGCACACCTGGATTGCCAAGATCCCGCTGATCCCGCGCCACCACAGCCGCGCCAGCCCGTCCGTCAGAGGCAGGGCGTGGAACATCAACGCCAAAGGCGCCGCGGCGATCAGCACCATCGTGATCGCCAGCCGGATGATGTAGATGAAAGCCACGCACAGCGCCAGCACCACTACGCCCAGCCCCAGGAACGCGGTGAACGGCTGCCCCGGCACCAGATTCGCCGCCACGAAACCGGCCACCACATCGGCGACCACACTCGGATCAACCGATTCGGCGCCCGCGTCCAGAAACGCCCCGGCCAGCCCGTTGGCGAACCCGACCCCGTATCCGATCAGGACCAGGCTGAGGTTGGAGGCCAGGAACGCCCCCACGATCCGTACCGCGAGTTGCCCGGGGGTGAGCTCGGCGCCGGGCAGGCTGTGCCCGGCCATCAACCACACCCCACCGGCGGTGATGAGCAGCACGTAGCAGGTGTTGGCGATCGTCTGCGACACGCCCCACAGATCCCGCGCCCGCGCCATCTCCGCCGAGTCCACCTCCGGCGTGCCCAGCACCGTGTCGCGCAGCAACCCGAAGACCGGCTTGGCAGCCGACGACACCAGGTCGGTGAACCAGCCGTTCACCGCACGCTTGGCCATACAACTCACATCAGCGAATCCGCAACCGTCCTCACCGCTGGTGCCCTGCCCGCCCGGCGCTGCTGGTGTGGGCGAGGACCCCGGCGACGGAGACGGCGAAGACGGGGCTGGCGTTGACGAAGGTGATGTCGGTGAGGGCGATGCCGGAGCCGCCGGAGGCGCAACCGGCGGGGTCTGCGCAGGAGCACCAGGAGACGGACTCGGCGCCGGATCGGCCACAGCCTTCACGGGGAGCGCTGACACCCACAGCCAGGCCCCGGCTGCCAGCACCACGAGCACGGCGACCTTGGCGGCGGCGCCGACCGGTGGCCCGAGGCCAGCCATTCGCAGGGTTCGCCGGCTCAGGGCGGTATCGGGAGTCACGCGGGTGTGCCCACGATGCTCTGCAGCAGCTTGACCAGCACCGGAGCCAGCACCGCCACCGAGTACCCGATCGCCGCGTACCGCAGTGTCTTCTTGGCCGCCTCCACCTCACCCGGGTCACCCCCGGCCAGGATGTAGCGGACGCCGCCGATCGTGGCGAAGAGCGTCGCCAACCCCACTAGCAGGCCGACGA
Organism: Nakamurella sp.; assembly: GCA_035708025.1. GTDB lineage: Bacteria > Actinomycetota > Actinomycetes > Mycobacteriales > Nakamurellaceae > Nakamurella. Next base: position 3,179 of record DASSTH010000084.1, read on the forward strand.
TCACGTTCCGCAGGTTGGTGATCACCTCGTCCAGCGAGGCGGCCGCGGCCAGGCCCGTGCCGGCCTCGGCGACACCGGGCACCAGCAGGGAGGCGGCCACGCACCCGCCCGTCCACAGCAGCGAAGC
>DASSTH010000085.1:0-3455 GCA_035708025.1 Nakamurella sp.
TCGGGCAGGCCGACGGGCCCCTTGAGGGTCGCGTGGCACGTCCGCACCGTGTGCAGATCCGCGTCGGACAGCGCCGATCCGGTGCGCCGGTAGGCATCGGCGCCGCCGTCCAGGAACTGCAGGTCCAGCTGGAATCCGTGCCGCCGGCCCAGTTCCGCCACCGCGCCGAGCGCGGCGTCGATCAGCTCCGGGCCGATGCCGTCACCCCGGATCACCCCGATGCGGTAGCTGCGGTCGGCCACCCTCATCCCCCGGCACGCCGGCCGGTGGACAGCACGTCGTGCAGGAATCGCTGGACGTGACCGGCCATCTTGCGTCCGCTGTGCGCGGCACCGGGCACCAGGTCGAAACGCACCTCGACGCCGTGTTCGGTCCAGTTCCGGTGCAGGGCGGTCAGCCGCTCGATCCTGGTGTCGCCGCCGGCATCCAGTCCGGGCTCGGCGATCTCCCAGGTCTCGGTGTCCGCGTCGCCGACCACCATCTGCACCGGCACCCGGCGCAGTGCCGGCAGGTCGAGATCGACGCCGAACCGTTCGTGCAGGTCGGCGGTTCCCAGCCACCAGGGGACCCGCGGGTTGATCCGGGTCACCCGGCCCGGCGCGCCGATCGACACCCCGAGCAGCCGGTCCGGATGCAGGTAGGCGAAGCGGTGGCTGAACTGGCCGCCGCCGGAGAACCCGTGCAGCAGGAAGCGGTCGGTGCACACGCGCCAGCGCTCGCCGACCTCCGCGACGATGGCGAGCAGCGCCGTGTCGTAACGGATGTCGTTCGCGGCGATCCGCTTGTAGCCGTGCAGGTCGTCCGGTCCGCCCAGGCCGGCCGGGAACAGCGGAGCCAGCACCACGGCCTCGTGCTGCTCGGCGAAATCGGCGTACTGGGTGCGGTATCGCTCGGCCGTGCGGGCGGTTCCGTGCACGATCACCAGCAGTGGCAGCGGCGTTCGGGTGGTGCGGTGCGCGGTCGGCACGTACAGGCAGTACGACAGCCGCGGGTCGTGCCGGGAGGCGAAGATCGTCGTGGCACCGGATCGGTAGAACTCCACCGGGTCCAGGATGCGCGGCCCGGCGGTGGCCGGTGCCGCGGGCCGGTCGTCGTTCGGCGGCTCCCCGCCTCCGGACTGCCCGGGAACGGCGGTGACGGCAGGTCCGGGCGGGCCGGCGGCCACGGCGCCGCGATCACGTGCCGACAGATGCGCGACGGTCTCGCCGGTCTCGCAGATGGTGCGGGTGACGTCGTGCCCGGCGTAGGTCCAGTAGATGCGCAGTTCATCGTCGCCGGCGTTGGCGAACCGATGCGGCACACCGGCCGGCACCCAGGTGGCCGCCCCGGCCTCCAGGTCCAGCACGTCCGCGCCGATGGTCACCCGGGCCCGGCCCTGGAGTACCAGCACGCTCTCCTCGACGTTGTGGGTGTGCAACGCGATCGCGGCGCCGGCCGGAAAGGCGGTGATCCCGGTGGTCAGGCTGGTGTCCCGGCTGTTCCACGCGCCCACGTAGGGCAGCGTGACGACGCCGGCGCCCCGGGAGAACGGGTCGACGTCCTCGGCCCGGACGACCAGGCCGGCCGCCGGTCCGGGCTGCTGCGGTGCCCCGGACGCTGCCGCGACCGTCGACCCGGACGGTTCGCGTTCACCGGAGGGCGCGGGCGCCGCCGTCATCGCGGGGCCGGGCCGGCCGCCGCCGGGGTCCGGGTGACCTGGTCGGCGCGCTGCCTGCCCTTGATCGGGATGCACAGTGGGCGGCCGGAGACCGGGTGCACCACCACCTGCGAGGTGATCCCGAAGACCTGGTGGAACACGTCGGAGGTGAGCACCTCGGCCGGTGTCCCCTGGTTCACCAGTGCGCCGTCCTTCATCACGAAGATGTGGTCGGCGTACTCGGAGGCCATGTTGAAGTCGTGCAGCACCATGGCGATCGTCTTGCCCTGCTCCCTGTTCAGCTCGGCCAGCAGGTCCAGCACCTCGAGTTGGTAGGCCACGTCCAGGAAGGTGGTGGGCTCGTCCAGCAGGATCAGGTCGGTGCCCTGTGCCAGGCACAGCGCGATCCAGGCCCGCTGCCGCTGCCCGCCGGACAGGTGGTCGACGAACCGGCGGCGCATCTCGTTCATGCCCGTCACCTGCAGCGCCCAGTCCACGATGTCCCGGTCGTTGCGGCTGGGGGTCTTCAGCGCGCCGCGGTGCGGGTGCCGGCCGAACCACACCAGGTCCTCGACGGTGATCGACTCCGGGGCCACCAGCATCTGCGGCAGGATCGCCATCCGGCGCGCCACCTCCTTGGTGGACAGCCGGTGGATGTCCTGCCCGTCCAGCACCACCGCGCCGGAGCGTGGCTCCAGCAGCCGGGACAGCGAGCGCAGCGCGGTCGACTTGCCGCATCCGTTGGGCCCGATCAGCACGCTGATCTTGCCGTCGGGGATCTGCAGGGTGAGATCCTCGGCGATGACGATCTTGTCGTACGCCAGGCAGACGTTGGTGGCTTCCAGTCGCATGGTGCTCGTCACTTTCCACTGGTGGTCGAACGGGCCAGCTTCGCCAGCAGGTACAGGAAGTACGGTCCGCCGATGAACGCCGTCACCAATCCCACCGGGATCTCGGTCGGCGGGATCAGCCCCCGTCCGATGGCGTCGGAGATCAGCATCAGCGTCACACCGACCGCGGCCGAACTGGGTAGCAGCGCCAGGTGCCGGCCGCCCACCAGGCTGCGGGCGATGTGCGGGGCGATCAGGCCGATGAAGCCGACGGTGCCGGCCACCGCCACGCTGGCCGCGGCCAGCGCCACCGCCAGCAGCAACACGATCCGGCGGGTGCGCTCCACCGGCTCACCGAGGCCGGCCGCCAGGTCGTCGCCCAGGCCGAGCACGTCCAGCCGCCGGGCGTACAGCACCACCAGCGGCACCAGCACCACGACCCACGGCAGGAACTGCCACACGTCCGACATCGAGCGTCCGAAAAGGCTTCCGGTGAGCCAGATCAGCGCGGCATTCACGTCCGGCGGGTTGCGGACGATGAGCAGCCGGATCACCGCCTCGCACAACGCGGAGACGGCGATGCCGACCAGGGCCAGCCGCACCGGGGAGGTGCCCCGCCGGTAGGCGAACAGGTACACCAGCAGCGCCGCCAGCAAGCCGCCGACGAACGCGGCCACCGGGATGGCGCCGGTGGGGGCCATCGGGAACCACAGCAGCATCAGCATCGCGCCCACCCCGGCGCCCTTGGTGATGCCGATGATGTCCGGCGCCGCCAACGGGTTTCGGATCACCCCCTGCAGCACCGACCCGGACACCGCCAGGCCGATGCCCACCAGCCAGCACAGGATCACGCGCGGGGACAGGAACTGCAGCATGATGTGCTGCTTGCCCGGGTCGGTGCTGCCGGTGAGGATGCCCACCGCGTCACCGACGGTGATGCCGGCGGTGCCGATGCCCAGCGTCACCACCGAGAGCACCAGGCAGAGCGC
>DASSTH010000086.1:0-8543 GCA_035708025.1 Nakamurella sp.
GGGGGCATCCACCTCGGCCAGCCGGCCGGTCCTCCCCGCCGGGAGCCACACTCAGATACGTCCGGAAGAGGGCACATCGATGGAGTCACAATCGATCTTCGGGCGGGACAGTGCGCAGCGCTCCCCATCGATTGACCAGGCACCGGAGGGCCACCCCGCCCACGACCAGGCACCAGAAACCACTCCCGCGCAGCAGCAGGCGCCGGTGGATAGTTCTCCCCAAAGCCCGCTCACCCACGAGCGAGCCCGGCGGAACGGCCAGGCATCGGGGGAGCAGCTAATCCGCGATGCGCAGCGGAACGGCCAAGCGCCGGATGCCCGTCACGACAGCCCCGCTTCGAACAATCGGACGGCCACCCGGGCCGCTCGTGCCGAGGCCGCCGTCCGCAGCCCGCACTACAAATGGATCGTCCTGTCCAACACGACGCTCGGCGTGCTGATCGCGACGATCAACTCCTCCATCCTGCTGATCGGGTTGCCGGACATCTTCCGCGGCGTGGGCGTCAACCCGCTGTCCCCTGGCAACTCCAGCTTGCTGCTGTGGCTGATCATGGGCTACCTGGTGGTCACCGCGGTACTGGTGGTCAGCTTCGGCCGGCTGGGTGACATCTTCGGTCGGGTCCGCATGTACAACGCCGGATTCGCCGTGTTCACAGTCTTTTCCGTGCTGTTGTCGGTCACCTGGTTGCACGGCACCGCCGGGGTGCTGTGGCTGATCGGCATGCGCATCCTGCAGGGCGTCGGCGGCGCGCTGCTGATGGCCAACTCCAACGCGATCATCACCGACGCCTTCCCGGTGCACCAACGCGGGCTGGCCCTGGGTCTCAACCAGGTGGCCGGGATCGCCGGCTCGTTCATCGGTCTGATCCTGGGCGGACTGCTGGCTCCGGTGGAGTGGCATCTGGTGTTCCTGGTCAGCGTCCCGATCGGCCTGTTCGGCACGGTCTGGGCCTACGCCAAGCTGCACGACACCGGCATCAAGCAGCGGGCCAAGCCGGACTGGTGGGGCAACCTGACCTTTGCGGTCGGCCTGATCGCGGTCCTGGTCGGCATCACCTACGGCATCCAGCCATACGGCGGGCACACCATGGGATGGACGTCACCGACTGTCCTGGTCGCGTTGATCGGGGGCGTCGCCGTCCTGGTCGCGTTCTGCTTGATCGAACGGCGGGTTGCCGAGCCGATGTTCGAACTGCGACTGTTCCGCATCCGGGCGTTCACCGCCGGCAACCTCGCCGCCCTGCTATCCGCCCTGGGCCGCGGCGGGCTGATGTTCATCCTGATCATCTGGCTGCAGGGGATCTGGTTGCCCTGGCACGGATTCAGCTTCGAGTCCACCCCGCTGTGGGCCGGCATCTACATGCTCCCGCTGACCGCTGGCTTCCTGATCGCCGGACCAGTGTCCGGTTGGCTGTCCGACCGGTTCGGAGCGCTCTGGTTCGCCACCGGCGGCATGGTGATCGCCGCCGCCACCTTCGTCGGTTTCCTGTTGCTGCCGGTCGACTTCTCCTACTGGCCGTTCGCCGGGCTGCTGCTGGTCAACGGCCTGGGCATGGGGCTGTTCGCCGCCCCCAACCGGGCCGGGATCATGAACAGCCTGCCCGCCAACCGGCGCGGCGTGGGCGCCGGGATGAGCACCACCTTCCAGAACGCGGCCATGGTGCTGTCCATCGGCATCTTCTTCTCGCTGATCATCACCGGTCTGGCCCACACCCTGCCCGGTGCCTTGACCAGTGGGCTCACCGCGCAGGGCGTGCCGGCGACCGAGGCCGGCCGGATCGCCGGGTTGCCCCCGGTGTCCGTGCTGTTCGCCGCGCTGCTGGGCTACAACCCGGTGCAGTCGCTGCTGGGCACCGACGTGCTGTCCCAACTGCCGCCACAGAACGCCCACTACCTCACCGGGCAGGCGTTCTTCCCGCAGCTGATCGCCGGCCCGTTCGGGCACGGTCTGGGCATCGCGTTCGGCTTCGCGATCGCGGCGTGCCTGATCGCGGCCGTGGCGTCGGCGTTGCGCGGCGGCAAGTACGTGCACACCGACCCGGTGCAGCAGCCATCCGGCCCACCGGCCCGCTGATCGGCGCTGGTAGCGTCCGGCTGGAGGGCCGGAGGGCCGGGCCGGCGAAGGGCGTCGGATGCCGGAGCCGGCCAGAACGCCGGTGGTCGAGCCGGCCGCTGGAGGATCGAACGGACATGGCAGAGCGGACCGCGGCCGACGCACCGCGTCGGGTGGTCGTCATCGGTGCCGGAATGGTGGGACTGTCCACCGCCTGGTACCTGCAGGAGCGCGACATCGAGGTCGTGGTGGTCGATCGCGCGGGAGTGGCCGCCGGGTCATCCTGGGGCAACGCTGGCTGGATCTCGCCCGGCCTGGCCATCCCGCTGGCCGATCCCAGCGTGCTGCGGTACGGGTTGAAGTCGTTGCTCGACAAGCATTCGCCGCTGTACGTGCCCTTCGCGTTCGATCCGGCGCTCTGGCGGTTCCTGCTGGCCTTCGCTCGGCGCTGCACCATGCGGACCTGGCGGCGCACCATGGCCGACTACGTGCCGGTCAACCGGGTGGCGACCGAGGCCTACGACGAGCTGGCCGCCGGTGGAGTGACCGGGCGCACCATCGAGGCGCCGATCATGGCGGCATTCCGGACGGTGGCGCTGTCCGCCGGATTGACCAAGGAGATCGAGCAGATCCACCGCGCCGGCCTGGATCTGAAGACCGAGACCATCGACGGTGACGCGCTGCGGGCCGAGGTGCCGATCGTCGCCCGGGACGTGCAGACGGCCATCAAGATCTCCGGGCAGCGCTACATCGACCCCGGTCACTACGTCGACTCGCTGGCCGATGCGGTGCGCGACCGCGGCGGGCAGATCGTCACCGGGGCCAGCGTGCGGGCGCTGCGGCAGGGCCCCGGCGGTTTCACCGTGGAGATGTACGGCGGCGACCCGGTGCGCGGCGATGCCGTGGTGATCGCCACCGGCGCCTGGCTGCCCGAGCTGGCCCGCCAGTACGGCGTCAAGGTGCAACTGCGGGCCGGCCGCGGCTACTCGTTCAGCGTTCCGGTCTCCGCACCGGTACCCTGCCCCGTCTACTTCCCGCACGAGCGGGTGGCCTGCACGCCGCTGGGGGACCGGCTGCGGGTGGCCGGCACTATGGAGTTCCGCGACGTGGACGCGCCGCTGGACCTGGGCCGGGTGGACTCCATCGTGCGGTCCGGCAAGCCGCTGCTGTCCGGGGTGGACTGGAACGACCGTCAGGACGTGTGGGTCGGCGGGCGTCCGGTGACGGTGGACGGCCTCCCGTTGGTCGGTGTGACGCGCAACCCCAGGGTCTACGTGGCCGGCGGGCACGGGATGTGGGGCATCACGCTCGGACCGATCACCGGAAAGCTGCTGGCACAGGAGATCTCCACCGGCAGCGTGCCGGACCTGCTGCGCCCGTTCGATCCGCTGCGGTAACGGTGACGGGGACGGTGACGGTAAAGCCGGCACACCTGCCCGGATTCCTGGCACGCGCCCATCCCGGCGTCGCCGAACCGATCTCCCTGGGGCGCACCGCGGCAGCGGTGTGGCGGGTGGCCGGGCCGCCCCCGCGCTACATCAAGGTCATCGGTGACGATGACGTCGTCCTCCGGCAGGAACTGCAGGACGAGGCCGAACACGCGGCGTGGCTGCGCGCCCAAGGGTTTCCGGCCCCCGAAGTGCTGGACACAGGCTCCCGGGACGGAGTCACCTGGCTGGTGACCGGCGCGGTGCCCGGCCGGACGCTGGCCGATCCCTGGCCGGCCTCGATGCGGGACCGGCTGGTGGACAACCTGGCGGACATCTGCGCGGCGCTGCACGAGATTCCCGTCACCGCCTGTCCGTTCCGCAGAGACCTGGCGGTGACGATCCCGGCCGCGGCGGACGCGGTGCGCGCCGGCGCCGTCGATGCGGACGACTTCGACTACGAGCGGGCCGGGCGGACCCCGGCCGACCTGCTCGCGGAGCTGCTGGCCACCCGGCCGGACACCGAGGACCGGGTGGTCTGCCATGGCGACCTGTGCCTGCCCAACGTGCTGGCCGATCCGCAGACCGGGACGATCACCGGGTTGATCGATCTGGGCCGGCTGGGAGTGGCGGACCGGCACCATGACCTGGCGCTGGCCACCCGCAGCCTGGGCCCGATCAACGGACAGTACGGCCCGGATGCGGCGGGCCGGTTGCTGCGACGCTATCCGCGGCCCGCCGATCCCCGCCGGTTGGCGTACTACCGGCTGCTGGACGAGTTCTTCTGATCTCCCGGCGAGGCGGTCGGAACCGGCCGGTGCGGGGCAGACTACGAGGCATGCAGATCGAGCTGGTACAGGGCGACATCACCACCCAGCAGGTGGACGCGATCGTCAACGCCGCCAACCATTCACTGATGGGCGGCGGTGGGGTGGACGGGGCGATCCACCGGGCCGGCGGGCCGGAGATCCTGGCTGCCTGCCGGGAGATCCGCCGGACCACCTGGCCGGACGGGCTGCCCACCGGCCGCGCCGTCGCCACCACGGCGGGTCGGCTGCCGGCCCGCTGGGTGATCCACACCGTGGGGCCGGTGTACGCCGCGAGCAAGGACAAGTCCGGCGAGCTGCGCTCGGCCTACACCGAGAGCCTCGCGGTAGCCGACGAGGTGGGCGCGGCCACCGTGGCCTTCCCACTGATCTCCGCCGGCATCTACGGCTGGCCCAAGCGGGATGCCATCGTGCAGGCGCTGACCGCCATCTCCGGATCCCCGTCGCAGGTCCGCCAGGTGCGGCTGGTGCTGTTCGGCGAAGGGCTCCTGGCCCTGGCCCGGGAGGTCCACCGGGAGTTGGGAACCTGATGCCCCGCCCGTGACTCGTCACTGCAGACAGGCCTGAAGGGAGGCGCGGTGACGGACGGCTCGTGGTTCGAGCAGTTCTACGCGGGCAGCTACTCCCGGCTGGTCGTCATCGCGCTGGGCTTCACCCGCAACCTGGCGGAGGCCGAAGAGGTGGTGCAGGAGGCCTTCCTTCGGGCGTACGGCCGGCGCGGGCGGCTTGCCGGGGTGCACAACCCGGAGGCCTGGGTCTGCACGGTGGCGATGAACGTGGCCCGCCGCCGGCACCGCCGCCGGACGATGGCGGACCGCTTGCTGCTGCGCCACGCCCGGGACCGCTCGGACGTGGGTCCCGTCACCGATCCCACCGCCCTGACCGAGCACGCCGACCTGATGGCCGCGATCGCCGCGCTGCCGGACGACCAGCGGCAGACCGTGGTGCTGCACTACCTGGCCGACCTGCCGGTGACGGAGGTCGCGGTGCGCACCGGTGTCGCGGTGGGGACCGTCAAGTCCCGGCTGGCCAGGGCGCGGGCGGCCATGCAGCAGGCGCTGCACGGGGTCGCCGACGACGACCTGCTGGCCGCCGACGAGTTGCAGGAGGCCGACGACCGTGGATGACTTCGACCGCCGGATGCAGTCGCTGCGGCGCAGCCTGCAGGATCGGATCTCGGCGCCCTCGCCGGATGACCTGGCCGCCCGGGCGCGGCGCCGGCGCACCCAGCGGGCCGCGCAGTACACGGTGGTGGGGCTGGTGGCGGTACTGGCGGTGATCGTGCCGGTGCTCACCATGGCCAACGGCCGGCACGGGGCCCGGCCGGCAACGCCCGGGCCGGATACGGCGCCGAGCACCGTCACCGTCCCGACGACGGTGCCGACCACGGTTCCGACCACGGTGACGGTGACCACCCCTCCATCCACCGCGACCTCCCACGCGGTGTCCGCGGCCGGAAAGCTGGTGTACGACGCGGACTTCCGGGATCCGTTCCACGTGTATGCGTTGGTGGGTATCCCGTCGGCGGACGGGGCGGAGTCGATGCTCTTCGCCACCATGGACCGGGGGCGCACCTGGTCGCAGCACCCCACGCCGCTGCCGCCGGTCACGGGCGACGACGGGTACTCGGCCGATCTGCTCGTGCTGGGGCGGGACGAGTTGCTGCTGCGACAGCCGATGGCAGTCGCAGACTGGGGATTCAAGACCTGGTACTCGAGCGACGGGGGTGCGAATTGGACACTGGTGCCCGGCACGGCCGGCGGCCAGGCGGAGCCGATCGACACGGTCCCGGATGGAGCTGCTCTGACGACCGAGTGCCTGGTCGCGAACTCGCGCCAGCCCGATGCCTGTCAAGCGCGGAACCTGGTGGTCATCCAGCCCGACAGTGGCAAGCTCGCCCAACTGCAGAACCAGCCGGCGCTGGACCTGTTGCCCGCCAGCCGGATCGAGCCCGCGGCCGACGGCCGGTGGTGGGTGGCCGGCACGGTGGACGGCGCTCCGGCGGTGGCGGTGAGCGCGGACGGATCGTCCTGGGCGGTGCACGCGTTGCCCGTCACCGGCACCCCCATCGCGATCGAGGTCGCGACCTCCGGATCGCAGGTGTGGGCGGTGGTGCGGGGGAGCACCGACACCGAGAAGAACGCACTGCTCGGTGTCGCATACAGCGCCGATGCCGGCGGCACGTGGAAGCTCACCTATGCGCCGTCGTTGGGGACCGCCCCGCGCACGTTCGTGGGCGCGCCAGTGCCCAACGTGCCGAGCCCGGGAGTGATCATCAGCACCGACGTGCCCAACGACGACATGAGCTACCTGGTACTGAACGACGGCAGCACCGTGGCTGCCGCTCGCCCGGCGGCGGGCTGGACCCGGTGGACCGGGACGGGGTACGTGTCGATCGCCGATAACACGGTGAACGTGTCGTCGGACGGGATGACCTTCATGCCGTTGCGCCCGCTGGGGTGATCAATCGTCCGCGCCGCGGGCGACCAGCGCCTCGCCCAGCGCGTCGGCCGACCGGAGCGACCGGATCACCACCGGAGCCGCCAGCGCCACCAGCGAGAAGCCCAGCCCGCGAGCCCTTCTCGCCTCCGACACGGCCGCCACGATGCCAGCCAGCAACGGGATGCAGCGGATGGTCAGCGCCAGCAGCAGCCCGATCCGGTCCGGATCGACGCCGAACCGGCGCAGTGGCCGCAGTAGTACGGCCACGGCATCCAGCATGGACGTCACGCGGGTGGTCAGCGTGACCAGGGCCGCCAGCGCCACGCCGATCAGCACCGTGCCGCACACCGCGACCGCCGCCTGCCAGCCGGACAGCCACCATTGCAGGGCCGCGACAACGGGGATCAGGTAGCGCAGCGGCCGCACCTGGTCCCAGGCCACCCGCGGCGGGATCCGGGCCGCCGCGTAGAGCGCCGCCACGACCGCCGCCGCGATCGCCAACTGCCACCACTGCCGCAGCAGCACCACGCCGATCACGCCGGCCAGCATGGCCAGCAGCTTGACTCCCGCCGGAAGTCGGTGCAGCAGCGAAGATCCCGGGTGATACAGGCCGATGTTGCCGGTCATGCGTACAGCCCCTGGTAGGCGGGCAGGGCCGCGGCGGGCGGGCCGTCGGCGACCACCCGGCCGGCATCCAGCACCACCACCCGGTCGAATTCCGCCAGCAGGTCCAGGTGATGGCTCACCACGATGAGCTGCTCGTCCAACCCGGCCAGCACGTCCGCCACCCGGCGGGCGTTGCGCAGGTCCAGCAGGGTGGTGGGTTCGTCGGCCACCAGCACGGCGGGCCTTCGCACCAGCACCGCGGCCAGCGCCAGCAATTGCTTCTGCCCACCGGACAACAGGTGCGCCGGATGGTCGGCCAACTCCGCCAGGTGGAACCGGTGCAGGGTCTCGGCCACCCGGGCGGCGATGGCCGGCTTGGTCAAGCCACTGCGCCGCAAGGAGAACGCCACGTCCTCCGCCACCGTCGGCATCACGATCTGGTTGTCCGGGTCGGTGAACACGAACCCCACCCGGCGGCGCACCTCGCGGCCGTCCCGGCCGGCGTCCAGCCCGTCCACGGTGACGCTGCCGGAAGTGGGGGACACCAAGCCGTTGATCATCCGGGCTAGCGTCGACTTGCCGGACCCGTTGGCGCCGACGATGCCGATCCGGTGCTCGGTCAGCACCAGGTCGATGCCGTCCAGCACCACGCGCTCGCCGTAGCGGTGGTGCACGTCCCGGAACCGGATCTCGCTCACACCCGCCGCCCCGCAGCTCCGATGTTCGCGGGTTTGATACTGCCCTTTCGGCGCTCCGGAGGTCCAGAACGCAGTATTGAACCCGCGAAGTTCGTGGTGGTCATGTGCGCTGCACCACCATGGCGATGCCCTGCCCGCCGCCAATGGCGCACGCCGCCAACCCGAACTCGGGCCCGTCAGGCTGCACCATCCGGGCCGTCAACCGCACCAGCAGCACGGCGCCCGATGCGCCCCACGGGTGCCCCAGCGCGATCGCGCCGCCCTCGGTACACAGTGTCCACTCGTTGATGCCCAGGTCGTCGGCGAACGCCAGGGCGACCGCCGCGAAGGCCTCCGTCACCTCGACCGCCCCGACCGCCCCGGCGCCGATCCCGGCTCGTCGCAGCGCCTCCCGCGCCGCCGGGCCCGCCGTGGCGCCGGGCACGGCGGGATCACCGGCCACCGCCGCACTCGCCACGATGCGCAGCGCGGGCATCCCGGCGCGCCGCGC
>DASSTH010000087.1:0-7574 GCA_035708025.1 Nakamurella sp.
CTAGGATGCAGCCGTTGTTCGGTCTGTCTTGGGACCGCATCATCTTGATCCTGCTGGTCGCGCTGTTCGTGATCGGGCCGGAGCGCATCCCCACGGCGGTGAGCTGGGTGATGCAGTCGCTGCGCAAGGTGCGCTCGATGGCCGCCGGCGCGCAGGCCGAATTGCGCAGCCAGATCGGCCCGGAACTGGAGGAACTGCGCCGCCAGGTCGCCGAACTGCAGTCGCTGAAGGAACTCGGCGAGCTACGGGCGCTGCGCGAGTTGAACCCGCGGACCATCATCGGCAAGAACATCCTCGGCGACGAGTTCTCCGGCGGGGTCACCGGCTTCCTGGGGCTGAACGGCAACGGCCCGGACGACGCCGCCACCGGCACCGGGAACGGCAGCAGCAATGGCAACGGCGCAACCGGCACGGCCCCGGCCCCGAGTGCCGTCAGCAGCAGCGGGACCGGCGACGGCGCGGCCGTGACCGGCGGAACCAACGGCAGTGCCGTGTCCTCGCCCGCCGGCGGCACCTCGGTGATGACCGCCCCCCGTCGGCAGAGCACCCTGGAGTCGGGCCAGACACCGCCGTTCGACGACGAGGGCACCTGACTCGCGCGCTGTTGCGTCCTGCAAACTGAGCGCAATAACTCGCACCTTGCCGGACGCAAGAGTTGGCGCCGGGGCGGTCAGCCCACCGACAGCGGCAGCGACCGCCCGGCCAGCCGCTCCGGACGGGCGGCCAACCGCTCGGCGATGCCCCGCAACGCCACCGCGGCCGGCGAATCCGGATCCGACAGCACCAGCGGCACCCCGGCGTCGCCGGCCCGGCGCAACGCGGGGTCCAGCGGCACCTGACCGAGCAGCGGTACGTCGGTCCCGGTGATCCGGCCCAGCGACCCGGCCAGCGCCGCGCCGCCGCCCGACCCGAACAGGTCCAGCACGGTGCCGTCCGGCAACGTCATGGGGCTCATGTTCTCCACCACGCCGGCCACCTTCTGGCGTGTCTGCACCGCGATGGACCCGGCCCGCTCGGCCACCTCGGAGGCCGCCGTCTGCGGGGTGGTGACCACCACCAGTTCGGTGTTCGGCACCAGTTGAGCGGTGGAGATGGCAATGTCCCCGGTGCCCGGCGGGAGGTCGAGCAGCAGCACGTCCAGGTCGCCCCAGTACACCTCGCCGAGGAACTGTTCCAGCGCCCGGTGCAGCATCGGGCCGCGCCACACCACGGCCGAGTTGCCCTGCACGAACATCCCGACGCTGATCACCTTCACCCCGCCGGCCACCGGCGGCATGATCATGTCGTCGACCCTGGTGGGGCGGGTGGTCACGCCCATCATCCGGGGCACCGAGAAGCCGTAGACATCGGCATCCAGCACCCCGACGGAGCGGCCGGTGGCGGCGATGGCCGCGGCCAGGTTCACCGTCACCGACGACTTGCCCACCCCGCCCTTGCCGGAGGCCACCGCGATCACCCTGGTCAGCGAGCCCGGCCGGGCGAACGGGATGTCGATGGTGGCGCCGCCGCGCAGCCGGGTGCGCAGCGCCTTGCGCTGTTCGTCGCTCATCACGCCCAGCTGCAGCCGGACCTCGGTGACCCCCGGCACGGCCCGCACCGCGGCGGTGACGTCGCGGGTGATGGTGCCCTTCAGCGGGCACCCGGCGATGGTCAGCAGCACCGTCAGTTCGACGACCCCGTCCTGCGACACCGCCAGGCTCTGCACCATGTCCAGATCGGTGATCGGCCGGCGGATCTCCGGATCCTTCACGGTGGCCAGCGCGGCCCGGACGTCCTGTTCGGTGACTGCCATCGGTGCCCTTCGTTCCCGTTCGGCCGGTGCGCGGGGCGCACCGGCTGTCCTTCGCCAGCCTACGGCCGGGTCGGGATGTGGGACGATGAGTGGGTAAAGGGTCACACGGCAGCGACGTCAAGGAGGCGCCCGGCATGTCATCGCCGTTGGGATTCCGGGCCCAGGGGGCCGTCCCCAGCATGCCCACTCCGCCCACCGGATTCGCGGTCGCCGCGTACCCGACCTACGCCCAGGCGGCCAGCGCCGTGGAGTACCTGGTGCGGCACGACTTCTCGGTGCAGGACGTGACCATCGTCGGGTCGGACCTGCAGTTGGTGGAGCGGGTGACGGGCAAGCTGACGGCCGGCAAGCTGGCCGCCGCCGGAGCCGCGTCCGGGGCCTGGATGGGCCTGTTCGTAGGCCTGGTGATGACGTTGTTCACGGCGGCCAAGTCACTGCTGCTGCTGATCGTCTTCACCATCGCGATCGGTGCGCTGTTCGGCGCGATCATGGGCGTGCTGGGCTACTCCGTCACCAAGGGCCGGCGGGACTTCACCTCCGCCTCCCAGGTGGTGGCGCGGCGCTACGACGTGCTGTGCGAACCACGCACCGCGGAGCAGGCCCGCACCCTGCTGTCCAAGATGGAGATGGGTCACGCGTCCGGCTGAGCGTCCGGCAGGATGGTCGTCGATGACCATCGACCTGCACACCCATACGGCGTTCTCCGACGGCACCGACTCCCCGGCCCAGCTGATGTCCGCTGCGGTGGCCGCGGGACTGGACACGGTGGCCATCACCGACCACGACACCACCGAGGGCTGGGCCCCGGCCGCGGCCGCCCGGCCGGAGCAGATGGTGCTGGTGCGCGGCGCCGAGTTCTCCACCCACTACCGGCACGAGTCCGGCCGGGTCAGCGTGCACCTGCTGGGCTACCTGTTCGACCCAGCCGCGCCGGTGCTGCTGGCCGAGGTGGCCCGGCTGCAGGACGACCGGCTGCACCGCGGGATGGCCATCGTGGACCGGCTGATCGCCGGCGGGGTGCCGATATCCCGTCAGCAGGTGCTGGAGATCGCCGGTGACGCGCCGGTGGGCCGCCCGCACATCGGGCGCGCCCTGATGGCCGCCGGTCTGGTGAACTCCGTCACCGAGGCGTTCGAGGTGTATTTGGCCGGCAACGGGCCCTACTACGTGGACAAGGCCGACACCGAACTGTTCGACGCCGTGGCGCTGGTCCGGGCGGCCGGCGGCGTCCCGGTGCTCGCGCACCCGCGCTCCCGCAGCGCCGCCCGCGCCACGGACGCCGCGCTGCTGGGCCGGCTGGCGGACGCCGGACTCGCCGGGGTCGAGGCCGACCATCCGGACCACGACGCGGCGGCCCGCGCGGAGTTGCGCGCGATCGCCGGCCCGCTGGGGCTGATCGTGACCGGATCGTCGGACTACCACGGCACCAACAAGGCGATCCGGATCGGCCAGGAGCGATCCACGGCCGAGGCGCTGGCGGCGATCGTGGCGGCATCGTCGGGGACCACCGGGTTGCTCGGGCCGGGTGCCTGACCCGTGGACACCGCACCGTTGCCCCGGGTGGGGCCGGGTCCGGCCGGTGACGAGCCGCCGGAGACCCGCCGGGACCGCCGTGATCGGCCGTCACCGGCGCGCCGGGACCGCCGTGACCAGCCGTCACCGGCGCTCCGGGGCGGCGCCGTCGGGCGTCCGAGCGGCGGTGACGAGCCCATCGTGGTGGGACCCGACGGTCGGCTGCTGCGCACCGTCGAGGCGGTGGCCCGGCTGCTGTCCGGCGGGCTGCTGGTGCTGGGCCTGGCGCTGCTGGTGCTGCAGTTGGTCGCGCCCGATCTGGTGCCCGGCACCGGTTTCGAGGCGCCCACCGGCCCGGGCTGGGGGAGGATCGCCGCGCATCTGGCGGTCGGCGCGGCCGGGGAGGTGGCGGCCGCCACCCGGTCGCGGCTGCCGCGGGCCGCGAGAGGCGTGCTGGCGACGGCAGCGATCGTGGCGGTGTTCGCCGTGCTGTGGTTCGCCTGGTGGAGCTGACCCGGGTTCCCCACGGTCCACCCGGGCGTTGAGTGAACCGCGCGCCGCTGATTCGGGCCCGAAATCGCGGCTGGCGGTTCAGTCAACGAAGAAGTGCAGAAGTGAAGGGGCGTAAGGGGCCATGGGGCGCCGGGGCCCGAGGCGTCAGGCTCGCCCCAGACCCACCACGGTGCCGCCGCGGATCTCCACCAGCATCGAGCCGATGGCGGTGACGTCCACCCGTCCGGTGTACGAACCGCGGTCCACCGGGACGGTCCGCTGGACGGTGCCGGCCGAGACCGCCCGGGCGGTGAGGCCGCTGGCGGTGGGAACCAGGATGGCGTTCGAGATCCGGGTCGGCAGGCCCGCCGCATCCGGCGCGATCCAGTCCAGCACCGGACTCTGCTCGGTGATCATCTGCGGCAGCGCGCTACTGGTGGCCGCGCCGGAGGACGACTGCGCCTGGTCGTTGGGATTGCCCGCGGTCGAGGTGGCCGTGGTGGGCGCCACCACCGAGACCGACTCGGCCGACATGGCCAGCAGGTGGTGTCCCACCAGGCTGTATCGGCGGGTGTTGTAGATCACCGACGGGGTGATGCCGGCGTCGGCGGTGTCGGCGATCTCCGCCGCCGAGATGTCCACCGGCTTGCGGGACACCTCCTTGCCGGAGCTGTCATACACCACGAGCGCGGGGCGGGGCGCGGACACCAGCACCGCGGCCCGGTCGGAGGTGACGCCCACGATCAGCGCGTCCGGGCTGTGCAGCTCGATGGTCGCCTTCGGCTGCGAATGGTTGGTGTCCCAGCCCTTGCTCTTGCCGTCCGGAGCGTCCCCGGGGGTGGGCCAGTTGAGTACCAGTTTCGCGGTATTGGGGGCGTCGGTGCAGTGCTCGATGGTGGCCAGTTGCAGGTCGGTGACGGCCGCATCGGTGAACGTGCATCCGGTGTGCCGGCCGTCGGAGTTGACCGGGTTCGGCTGGTTGCCGTACCGGATGGTGGCCAGCAGGTCGTGCCGCCACAGCTCCAGGTAGTCCTGGCCGAGCCAGCCGGCGTACGGGCTGCCGAAGAACAGCCGGCCGCCGAGCTGATTGGGCGAGGTGCGCTGCAACAGCCGCTCGCCGGTGTTCGGGTCGAGCGTGGTCACCTGCGAGCACCAGCCGTTCTTGGCGTACACGGTGACGATGCCGTGCACCCCCGGCCAGGCGTCCAGATCGGTCACCACGGTGTCGCCCGAGCCGATGCCGCACAGCGGCACGTTCGACCGGGAATAGCTCCAGATCTGCTTGCCGGTCCGGGCGTCATGGCCGGTGACGGTGTGCTCGTCGGCGGTGACGACGCTGCCGTACACCGACGCGACGGCGCCGAACTCGGGGTCGGTGGTGATCTCCCAGCGCTGCACCAGCCGGCCCGGCAGCGCGTCCGGCGTACTGGGCGTCGGCGGCGCCACCGAACTCGGCGCGGTCTCGTTGGCGGTCGCCCGGAAGTCGCTGCCGCGCCACACCAGGAACGCCGTCACCGCCAGCACCACGGCGATGGCGGCGGCCACCGCCGCGTCGATCCGGCGGCGGGTGCGGCGGGGCAGCGTCACGGGACGAGCGTACTGATCGCGGCGCCGCGCGGAGTCAGGACTGGGCGGGGTCCGGGCCGCCGGCGGCCGGCGATGCGGCGGCCGAGGAGTCCGACCGGGTGCGGCGCCGGCGGCGGCGCCTGGCACCGGCCGACGGTCCCGTCTGGTCCGGACCAGTGCCGTCGACCGGGCGGTCCACCCGGGGCCCGTCACCGGCGGAGCCGGCCTGACCGGGCCGATCGGCGCGCGACCGGTCCTCGGCGCGTCCGTCGGCCGGGCCGCCGCTGCGGCGGCCCCGGTCGCGACGTCCGCGGCTCCGGTCGGACCGGTCGCCGCGGCCGGCGTGCTCGTCGCGGGCGTGCCCGCCGCGCTTGCCATGGCCGCCCCGACCGGTCTCGCCGATGTCCTCCACCTGCTCGGCGGCCAGCCCGGCGCGGGTGCGCTGCGACCTGGGCAGCCGCCCGGTCACGCCCTCCGGGATGTCCAGATCCGCGCGCAGGTGCGCCGAGGACGAATAGGTCTCCACCGGGTCGGCGTGGTCCAGCTCGAGCGCGTCGTTGATCAGCTTCCAGCGCGGCACGTCGTCCCAGTCCACGAAGGTCACCGCCACGCCGGTGCGGCCGGCCCGGCCGGTGCGCCCGATGCGGTGGATGTAGGTCTTCTCGTCCTCCGGGCACTGGTAGTTGACGACGTGCGTGACGCCCTCCACGTCGATGCCACGGGCCGCGACGTCGGTGGCGACCAGCACGTCCACCTTGCCGGAGCGGAACGCCCGCAGTGCCTGCTCGCGGGCACCCTGGCCCAGATCGCCGTGCACCGAGGCCGCGGCGAACCCGCGCTCGGTCAATTCCTCGGCGACCTTGGCGGCGGTGCGCTTGGTCCGGGCGAAGACCATGGTCAGCCCGCGCTCGCGGGCCTGCAGGATCCGCGCCAGCAGCTCCACCTTGTCCAGGGCGTGCGCCCGGTAGACGAACTGCGTGGTGGTCTTGTGGATCACGCTGTCCGCCGGCAGTTCCGCCCGGATGTGCATGGGCTGCACCATGAACGTGCGGGCCAGCGTGATGATCGGCCCCGGCATGGTGGCCGAGAACAGCATGGTCTGCCGCGCGGTGGGCACCATGCCCAGCACCCGCTCGATGTCCGGCAGGAAGCCCAGGTCCAGCATCTCGTCGGCCTCGTCCAGCACCAGCACCGAGATGTTGCCCAGTACCAGGTGCCGGGAGTTGGCCAGGTCCAGCAGCCGGCCCGGGGTGCCGACGATCACGTCGACACCGGCCTGCAGGGCGGCGATCTGCGGGTCGTAGGCCCGGCCGCCGTACACCGCGGCCACCGTGAGCCGCATGTTCTTGGCGGCGTCGTGCAGGTCCCGGGAGACCTGCAGGCACAGCTCGCGGGTGGGCACCATGACCAGTGCCCGGGGGGCGCGGCCGGCCGGCAGCGGGCCGGTGGGGGTGGACTCGCGGGACTGCTCGGCCAGCCGCTGCAGCAACGGCACGCCGAAACCCAGCGTCTTGCCCATGCCGGTGCGGGCCTGGCCGATCAGGTCGTGCCCCTCCAGGGCGACCGGCAGGGTCAACGCCTGGATGGCGAAGGTCCGCTCGATGCCGGCGTCACGCAGCGCGTCGACGATCCGCTGGTCCACACCGAGCTCGGCGAAGGTGGGGGCGGTGTCGGCGACCGGCGCGTCACCGTGCAGTGCGTGCGTGTCGGCGACTTCGGCGGCGTCGATGCCGGTGACGGGGATGTCGGTGTCCGGCGCGACCTGATCGATGGCGGCGTCGGACGACAGGGGTGTACTCATGCGGTGTGGTGCCTTCCTCCAGCTCGCGCGCGTTCACGCGAACCGGGCGGGCAACTCACGTGAGGTCCGACCGGGCGGCCACGCCGCGATCACAGAGTTCGGATCGGCGGCGGGCGACGCGCGCACAGTGCAGCGGCACCCACGTGGTACCGCTCGTCCCCACCAGTGTACGGCCCCGGTGCCGTTTTCGGCCGCAGCCGGGGTGCGACCGCGATCACCGGCGCCGCGGGGCTGCGATCACGCCGTGGAGTGCCGGACAGCCGCCCGATACCACCGGGATCCCTGTCGGCCTGCGCAGACGCCGCCCGCGCCACTCCTGGAGGTGACGTTGTG
Source organism: Nakamurella sp. (assembly GCA_035708025.1). Taxonomy (GTDB): domain Bacteria; phylum Actinomycetota; class Actinomycetes; order Mycobacteriales; family Nakamurellaceae; genus Nakamurella. The sequence goes on from DASSTH010000087.1 coordinate 7,497, forward strand.
GCGGCCGTCCGGCCGGATCCGGCCGCGACAGTCGGTGTCCCGCTGATTAGGCTCGGTGCAGTCGGCCGCCTGGGGCTC
>DASSTH010000088.1:0-8726 GCA_035708025.1 Nakamurella sp.
GGTGGCCGCGATCCGCCACGAACTCGGCCTGGACCGGTCGCCGGTGCTGCAGTATTTCGCCTGGCTCGGTGACCTGTTCACCGGCAACCTGGGCATGTCGTACACGATCCACCGGCCGATCTCCGAACTGATCGGTCAGCGGTTCGGCAGCACCCTGCAGCTGACCATCGCGGCGGCACTGCTGATGGTCGTCTTCGGCGTACTGATGGGCGTGGTGCTGGCGACCACCCGGTTCCGGGTGGTGCGGCAGGTCATCGACTGGCTGGCCACCGTGTCCCTGGCGTTACCGCCGTTCGTCAGCGGGGTCATCCTGATCTTCGTCTTCGCGGTGGTATGGGGCGTGCTGCCCAGCGGCGGGGACACCTCCATGATCGCCGACCCGAGCGATGCGCTGCGCCGGCTGATCCTGCCCAGCATCGCCATGGCGCTGCCCGGCGCACCGGTGATCGCTCGGTTGCTGGCCACCGAGATGCGTCGGTCACGCGACCAGGAGTTCGTGCTGACGGCGCTGGCCAAGGGCGCCAGCCTGCGTTGGATCACCTGGCGGCACGTGGTCCCGAACAGCCTCGGCCCGGCGGTGATCGAGGTGGGTATCCGGATCGGTCACTTGCTGGGTGGTGCGGTGGTGGCCGAGGCGATCTTCGCCCGGGCGGGCCTGGGCAGCCTGCTGATCCAATCCGTGGAGACCCGCGATTACCTGCTGGCCCAGGTGCTGCTGTTGCTGGCCATCGCCGCCGCCATCGTCGCGCAGCTCGCGGCCGAACTGGTGATCGCGGCCGTCGACCCGAGAATCCGGCTGGGGGCCAAGGAGTGAGCGCCACGCTGCATACGGGAGAACCGCGATGAGCACCTCCGTCACCGCCACCACCGAGCTGGATTCCGAGCCGCCGAAGGTACGCCGCCCGCGCGGCGGAGTCTGGGGCCGCTACGCCCAGGCGCTCCGATCGGCCAAGGGCGCCATCGGACTCGGACTGGTGCTGCTGATCGTGCTGGTGTCGGTGTTGGCTCCGTTGGTGCTGCCGTACGGCGAGTACGAACAGGGACCGGACGCCCTGCTGGCCCCTACCGGCAGCCATCTGCTGGGCACCGACGAGGTGGGCCGCGACCTGCTCGCCCGGCTGCTGGCCGGTACCAGGGTGGACCTGGTGATCACGCTGATCGCGGTGCCGATCTCGGCGGCCGTTGGCACCCTGCTCGGCCTGCTGGGCATGCTGTCGCGGTGGGCGGGATCGTTGTTCCAGCGGCTGTTCGACGTACTGCTGGGCGTGCCCGCGGTGATCCTGGGTGTCGCGGTGGCGATCGCCATGACGCCCGGCATGGAGTCGGTGATCATCGCCATCGTGCTGGTCACCATGCCGGTGTTCGGCCGGCAGGCGGGCAGCGCCCTGGCCGGGCAGCTGCCGCTGGACTACGTGGCCGCGGCCGAGGTGCTCGGGTTCCCGCGCCGGCGGGTGATGATGCGGCACGTGCTGCCCAACATCATCGACGTCATCTTCGTCCGCATCGCGGTGGTGATGGCCCAGGCCATCACCGTGGAGGGCGGGCTGAGCGTCATCGGGCTGGGCATCCAGTCCCCGCAGCCGTCCCTGGGATCGATGATCAAGGACGGCAGCGCCTACCTACTGGACACACCGTTGTACGCGCTGATGCCAGTGGCGGTCGTGGTGCTGCTGGTAGTGGGCTACACGATGCTGTCGGACGCGCTGAACCAGGCGGTGCTACGCAAGTGAACCAACCCACCCAGGCGGCCGCAGCCGTGCACGGTGACGGTCCCTCCGACGCGCCCGTGCTCGCGGTGGCGGACCTATCGGTCGACCTCAAACTGGGCCGCAGCACGTTCCCGGTGATCCGGGACGTGTCGTTCACGGTCCGGCCGGGCGAGATCCTCGGCGTGGTAGGCGAATCCGGATCGGGCAAGTCGCTCACCGCGCTATCGGTGATGCGAATGCTGCCGGCGGCCGCCCGGCTGGTCGACGGCACCATCAGCTACCAGGGCAACGACCTGCTGGCCATGTCCGACAAACAGATGTCGGCGCTGCGTGGCGACCGTATCGGCATGATCTTCCAGGATCCGATGGCGTTCCTGAACCCGCTGATGACGGTCGGCCAGCAGATCCGCGAGGTGCTGATACTGCACGGGGCGCGTAGGGCCGATGCGGATCGACGGTGCGTGGAACTGCTGGAACTGGTCGGTGTGCGTGATCCCGAGCAGCGCGTGCACGACTACCCGCACCAGTTCTCCGGCGGGATGCGGCAACGGGTGATCATCGCGATCGCGGTGGCGAACAACCCGACCCTGCTGATCGCCGACGAGCCGACCACCGCCTTGGACGTCACCGTGCAGGCCGGGATCCTGCGGCTGCTCAGCCGGCTGCGCACCGACCTGGGCGCCGGACTGATGCTCATCACGCACGACATCGGTGTGGTGGAACAGATCTGCGACTCGGTGATGGTGATGTACGCCGGACAGGTGGTGGAGTACGGCGCGGTCGCCGACGTGCTGCGCGATCCCCGCCACCCCTATACCCGTGAGTTGATGCGGGCCACGCCCAGGTTGGACGCCGAGGTGCAGGCTCGGCTGCCGGCGATTCCCGGCCGGCCGCCGGACGTGACCAGCCGCCCGGCCGGCTGCCCCTTCCACCCGCGCTGCCCGCTGGCGATGGACATCTGCCGGACCACCGATCCCGACCTGATGGACCGCGGCGAGAAGGCGCGGCACCTGGTGGCCTGCTGGGCGTCGGACAAGCCGCTCGGCCCCGGAGCGCCACCGCAGGCCGGCCCTGTCGCGGCGGCCGCAGGGGGCGACCAGCAGGTGGTGCTGGACGTGGCCGACGCGCACATCTCCTATCACGGCCGCAGCCGGCTGTGGCGTCGCGGCGAGGCCACCCAGGTGGTGCACGGAGTGGACCTGCAGGTCCGAGCCGGTCGTGCGCTCGGCCTGGTGGGGGAATCCGGTTGCGGCAAGTCCACGCTGGCCCGCACCATCGTCGGCCTGCTGCCGCTGGAATCCGGCCGGATCGCCATCGACGGCAAGCAATGGGGCTCGGCCAGTCCCGCCGAGCGGCTGGAGCTTCGCCGCACGGTGCAGATGGTGTTCCAGGATCCCTATCAGTCGCTGAACCCGCGACAGACGATCCGCGACATCATCGCCGAACCGCTGATCGTGCACCGGATCGTCGGCCGGGACCGCCGGGCCGCCCGCGTCGCCGAACTGATGGAACTGGTGGGGATGCCGCACAGTCTGCTGGACCGGTTCCCCTACCAGTTGTCCGGCGGCCAACGCCAACGGGTGGGTATCGCCAGGGCGCTGGCCATGGAACCCAAGCTGATCGTCGCCGACGAACCGGTGTCCGCGCTGGACGTGTCGGTGCAGGCGCAGATCATCAACCTGCTGGCCGACCTGCGTGACGAACTCGGCCTGGCCTACGTGGTGATCGCGCACGACCTGAGCGTGGTGCGCCACCTCTGCGAGGACGTCGCCGTGATGCAGGGCGGCGTCATCGTGGAACACGGGACCTCGGATCAGATCTTCTCCGCCCCGCAGCATCCCTACACGCGCACCCTGCTGGCCGCCTCGCCCGGCTCACGGTGGGCGGAGATGGAGCCCACCGGATGAACTCGCACGAACAACAGCGGATCGGCCGCACCATCGGCGACTCCGCCGAACGCTGGGCTGCCCCGGTCTCGGCCCCGCCGGGCGCGCCCAACGTCGTGATGATCGTGCTGGACGATGTCGGGTTCGCGCAGCTCGGCTGCTTCGGCGGATCCATCCGCACCCCAGGCATGGACCGGCTCGCCCGGGAGGGGCTGCGGTACACCAACTTCCACACCACTGCGGTCTGCTCGCCGACCCGGGCGAGCCTGCTGACCGGTCGGAACTGCCACGCCGTCGGCTTCGGGCACGTCACCGAGCGGTTGGCCGGCTTCCCCGGCTACACCATGCAGCTACCGGACTCGGCGGCGACGATCGCCGAGATCCTGCGCGGGAACGGGTATTCCACCACGGCCGTCGGCAAGTGGCACCTCACGCCCTCCTACGAGACCGGCCCGCAGGGCCCGTTCGACCGCTGGCCGCTGGGCCGCGGATTCGAGCACTTCTACGGCTTCCTCGGCGGGTCCACCGACCAGTTCCGGCCCGAGCTGTACCAAGGCAACAGTCCGGTGCCGCCGCCCGCCGGGCCGGAGGACGGCTACCACCTGTCCGCGGACCTGGTGGACCAGGCGATCGGCCGGATCCGGGACCTGCGCGGGCTGGCCCCGCACCGGCCGTTCCTGACCTACCTCGCCTTCGGCTGCGGCCACGCCCCGCACCAGGCCCCCCGCGAGTGGATCGAGCAGTACCGGGGCGCGTTCGACCACGGCTGGGACGCCGAGCGTGAGCGGGTGCTGGCCCGGCAGATCGAGTCCGGTGTGATGCCCGAGGGCGCTCGGCTCGGTCCGTCCAACCCGGGCGTGCGGCCGTGGGAAGACCTGTCAGACGACGAACGCCGGCTGGCCACCCGGATGATGGAGGTCTACGCCGGGTTCGTCTCCTACACCGACGCGCAGATCGGCCGCCTGCTGGACTACCTGGACGAGATCGGCGAGGCCGACAACACCGTCGTGCTGCTGTGCTCGGACAACGGCGCCAGCGCCGAAGGCGGCCCGGACGGCAGCGTGGATGAGGGTCTGTACCTCAACGACCAGCCGCAGGTGGCCGCTGATGCGTTGCCGCACATCGACTCTCTCGGTGGACCCGCGCTGTACAACCACTATCCGTGGGGATGGGCACAGGCCGGGAACACCCCGTTCCGGTGGTACAAGCAATTCACCCACGCCGGCGGCATCACCAACGGACTACTGATGCGATGGCCCGGCGGCCGCGTCCCCGCGGGCGGGATCCGCCGTCAGTACCACCACGTGATCGACGTGATGCCCACCCTGCTGGACGTGATCGGCGTGCAGCCCCCTGCGCAGGTTCGCGGCGTGACCCAGCAGCCCATCGACGGCATCAGCATGGCCTACAGCTTCCGGTCCGCGGACGCCCCCGGACGCCGGCACACCCAGCACTACGAGATGTGGGGCAACCGTGGGCTGTGGCACGACGGCTGGATGGCGGTGTGCCGGTTGCATCCGGATGCGGCAGGGGCGAGTCCGCCCGCCCCGCACACGGTTCCGTTCGACGAGCTGCCCTGGGAGCTGTACCACCACGACTCGGATCCGTCGGAGTGCGTGGACCTGGCATCGTCCGAGCAGCGGCGGTTGCGGGAGCTGATCGAGCTGTGGTGGGCAGCGGCCGGCCGCTACCAGGTGCTGCCGGTGGACAACCGGCCGCGATCCGAGCACTGGCCGGCGCATCCGCCCCTGCCGGTCGGCGCCGATTCGGAGCGCACCGTATTCCTGGGCCCGGGCGGCCCCTACGAACGCGGGGTGGCGCCCAAGCTGGCCGGCCGGTCGTTCCGGTTGGACGCCGACGTCACTGTTCCCGATGCCGCCACCGGCGTGCTGTACACCGTCGGCGGGCTGCACGGCGGATACACCTGGTACCTGCGGGACGGTGTGATGCTGCTGGAGGCGGCGTCCAGTTCGGTGCACACCCGGACGGTGACGGCCACCCGGCCGTTGCCCGCGGGTCGGTACGCGCTGGTGCTGCAGGTGGCCAGCAGGCCGGACCTCACCGGCAGCGTCACGTTCGCGGTGGATGGCGAGACCTGTGGCGGTGGCGAATTGGACCGGCTGCTCAAACGGGTGCCGATCGGTTGTGGCCGCACCTATCTCGGCCGTGCCGCGGTCGGCACCGTCAGTGGCGACGTGCCACCGCCGGCAATCCTGACCGGCACCATTCACCGGTTGACGGCGACCACCGGGGACGAAGCGGTGCGCATTGACGGAGCCGACGGTGAGAACCGCGGAACCGCGGGCGGTGACGGGGCCCACGGTGGGAACGGCCGAACTGAGGGCGGTGACGGGGCTGTCGGGGCCGTGCCCACGGCCCAGGAGGAGGATGAAGCGGAGATGCGGGAGCAGTGAGCAGCGAATCGGGAGCCGGTGACGGGCAGCCGAGCCAGGCCTTCGACGGCCGGATCGGCCGCACTGTGCACGATTCGGTGCCTTGGTGGCCGGCGCGGCCGGACCGGGGCAGCAGGCCGAATGTGGTCGCCATTCTGCTGGACGACGTCGGCTTCGCCCAGTTCGGCTGCTACGGATCGTCGATCCGCACCCCGAACATCGACGCCCTCGCGGGACGCGGCATCCGGTACAGCAACTTCCATGTCGCTGCGCTGTGCTCCCCGACCAGGGCCAGCCTGCTGTCCGGCCGCAACCATCACAGCGTCGGCATGGGTTTCCTGGCCGCGTTCGACACCGGCTTCCCCAGCTACCGGGCCGACATCTCGCCCGCTGCCGCACTGTTCCCGGAAGTGTTGCGGGACAGCGGCTACGGCACCTACGCCTGTGGCAAGTGGCACCTGACCCCACCCGGGCAGATGTCCCCGGCCGGGCCGTTCCGCTCCTGGCCGACCCAGCGCGGTTTCGACCGCTACTACGGGTTCCTGTGGGGCGAGGACGATCAGTACCGCCCGGAGCTGTGGTACGACCAGCACCGCGTCGAGGTGCCGGACCGCCCCGGCTATCACGTCAGCGAGGACCTGGTCGGCCGGTCGCAGGAGTTCCTGTCCGACCACCTGACCGCACGGCCGGACGACCCGTTCTTGCTGTACCTGGCGTTCGGAGCCTGCCATGCGCCGCACCAGGCGCCGGCTGAATTCATCGACGCCTACCGCGGCGCATTCGACCACGGCTGGGACGTCGAACGGGAGCGCACGCTGACCCGACAGGTGCAGATGGGCATCGTCCCCGCCGGAACCTCCTTGGCGCCGCGCAATCCCGGGGTACGGGCCTGGGACTCGCTGGACGTCGACGAGCAGCGGCTGTTCGCCCGCATGCAGGAGGTGTACGCCGGATTCCTGACCCACACCGATGCGCAGATCGGCGCGCTTGTCGACTTCCTGGACCGTAACGGCGTGCTGGACAACACGATCATCCTGCTGCTGTCCGACAACGGCGCCAGCGGCGAGGGCGGGGAGCACGGCACCGCCAATGAATACCGCTGGTTCCTGCAGCTGCCCGACCCGCTTATCGACAGCCTGGCCGCCTACGAGGACCTAGGCACCGCCCGCGCGCATAACCACTACCCGACCGGATGGGCGCAGGCCGGCAACACCCCTTTCAAGTTCTACAAGCGCTTTGCCTACGCCGGCGGCGTCCGCGCCCCGTTGATCGTGCACTGGCCGGCTGGCATCGCGCCGGACCCCGAGCCGCGCGGCCAGTTCCATCACGTCATCGACATCGCCCCCACCGTGCTCGACCTGTGCGGGGCGGCGCTGCCCGAGTCCTATCGCGGAGTGCCACAACTGCCCATGCACGGCACGTCGATGCGGTACTCGTTCGCAACCCCCACTGCGCCGAGCACCAGGACGTTGCAGTACTTCGAGACCGCCGGCTACCGCGGCATCTACGCCGACGGGTACAAGGCCATCGCCGCCCATGCTCCGGGCCAGGACTTCGCCTCCGACAGGTGGGAGCTCTACCGGATGACCGACGACGTCTCCGAGTGCCACGACTTGTCGCCCGACCAGCCGGAACTCGCGCAGCGCCTGAGCCAACTGTGGTGGGAGCAGGCAGAGGCCTACGGCGTGCTGCCGTTGGACGACCGGATGCAGACCAGGATGGCGGCGAACAACCCGGGGGCCAATCGAAACCGGTACCGGATGTTGCCCGGCACCCGCCTGATGCACGGCACGGTCGGCCCCACCTTCGCCGCCCGGCAGTTCCGCATTCGGGCCCGGCTGCATGACCGCGTGTCGACGGACGAGGGCGTACTGCTGTGCTGGGGTCGACGAGCGGCCGGCTTCAGCCTGTTCGTGCAGCACGACGCGCTGGTGCTGGACTACAACCTTGCGGGGGAGCACACAGTGATCGCGTCACCGTCCGGGCTGCCCACCGGGACGGTGACGCTGGAACTGGTGGTGGATCGTGACGGTCACACCGTCGATACCGCCACCGACGCCGCCCGGGCAACCTTGCTGGCCAACGGCGAAACGCTGGTTCAAGAACGCCTGCCGCGGCTCGTTCCCCGTGGAATGGGCACACTGTCCAGCCAGTGCGGGCTGAACTCGCCGTCGGCGATCAGCGAGCGATACCAGGCCCCGTTCCGGTATTCGGGCGTGCTCCGGGACGTCGTCATCGATCTGGAGCCGACCGACGGCGAGCCGACCCACGCGGATTGGCTCGCCGCCCTCGCCTCGCAGTAGTCCCCGATGCGTCCTGCAGGTTGCGCGTAGTTACACGCAATCTGCAGGACGCAACGAAAACCGCCGGACACCATCGAACACGGAGGATCATCGATGACGAGGAGCACACCTGCTTCGGTCAGCGCCAGTTGGGCCGACGACAGCTTCGCCGGTCGGGTCGGGCGCACCTACCGCGATTCCGAACCGTCCTGGCCGTCCGGCCCCTCATCGTCGGGCAAGCCGGACGTGGTTTTCCTGGTGCTGGACGACATGGGCTTTGCCAGTCTGGGCTGCTACGGCTCGGAGATCGACACCCCGGCCATCGACCGGCTCGCCCAGCGGGGCGTGCAATTCACCAACTTCCACGCCACCGCGCTGTGCTCACCGACCCGGGCCTGCCTGCTGACCGGCCGCAACCACCACGCCGTCGGCATGGCCTACCTCTCGCACGTCGAC
>DASSTH010000089.1:0-2289 GCA_035708025.1 Nakamurella sp.
CGGTGCTGCCGCGATTCCACCGGGCCGCCGTGGTGCTGGCGGCGTTGCTGCTGCTGGCCGTCGGAACCGCGCTGCTGGCCGCCTGCGTCGGGTCGGTGTCCGTGCCGCTGGCCGAGACGCTCCGGGTACTGACCGGGCACGCCGCCGCCGACCCGCAGATGGGCGTGCTGCTGACCGACATCCGGCTGCCGCGGGTGGCGACCGCGGCGGTCACCGGCGCCGGACTGGCCGTGGCCGGACTGCTGATGCAGACGCTGTTCGCCAATCCGCTGGCCGATCCGTACATCCTGGGCGTCTCCTCCGGGGCCGGGCTGGGTGTGGCGGTGGTGACGATCGGGTCCGGCAGCGCCGCGTCCGCGTTCGCCGCGGCCGTCGGGGGAGCCGGCCGGCTGGGCACCGTGGGTGCCGCCGCGGTCGGCGCCGGCGCGGTGCTGGCGCTGGTGCTGCTGCTGGGCCGCTGGGTCCGTTCGGTGGTCGCGCTGCTGATCATCGGCGTGATGATCGGGGCGGTGGCCGGGGCCGGTGTCTCGGTGCTGCTGGCCTTCGCGGACCCCGGCCGGGCGCAAAAGTTCGTGCTGTGGGGCCTGGGCTCGGTGTCCGGCACGGGATGGCCCGACCTGCTGGTGCTGGCTCCGGTGGTGCTGGCCGGCATCCTGCTGGCCGGCGTGCTGTCCCGGTCGCTGAACGCGCTGCTGCTGGGGGAGCGGTACGCCGCATCGATGGGCGTGGCGGTGCGGCGGGTGCGCGGCTGGGGGATCACCGCCACCGCGCTGATCGCCGGGTCGGTGACGGCGTTCTGCGGGCCGATCGCGTTCCTGGGCATCGCCGTGCCGCATCTGACCCGGCTGGCCCTGGGCAGCTCGGACCACCGGGCGCTGGTTCCCGGCTGTGTGTTGATGGGCGCCGCGGTGTGCCAGGTGTGCGCCGTGGTGGCCCAGCTGCCCGGTCAGGACGGGGTGCTGCCGCTGAACGTGATGACCGCCGTGATCGGGGCGCCGGTGGTGGTGGCCGTGCTGCTGCGGTCGCGGCGGTTGTCGGCCGGGGCGGTGACGTGATGACCGGCGCCGGGCGTGGCGGTGTCGGCACCGCCCGTGGCGGGGTGGTCGGGCCGCGGGCGGACGGGGTTGACGGCGCCCGCGGCCTGCTGCTGGACGGGCTGACGGTCGGCTACCGCGGCGGACTGGGCCACGGGCGGCGGCGGGACGCGGTGGTGCTGTCCGATCTGCGGCTGTCGGCGGCGCCCGGCCGGGTGACCATGCTGCTGGGGCCCAACGGGGCCGGCAAATCGACGCTGCTGCGGACCGTCGCGTGCCTGCAGCCGGCCCTGGCCGGCCGGGTGCTGATCGACGGGGCCGATCTGCTGCACCTGCCGGCCGGGGCACGCGCCCGGCAGTTGGCCGTGGTGCTCACCGAGCGGTTCGACCCGGGCCTGCTCACCGGGGGAGAGGTCGTGGCGCTGGGCCGGCACCCCTACATCGGTGCGTCGGGCGCGCTGTCGCCTGGCGACCGGCAGGCCGTGGACGAGGCGCTCGCGGTGATGCATGCCCACGACCTGGCCGCGGTGCGGGTGGCCGAGCTGTCCGACGGGCAGCGGCAGCGCATCATGGTGGCTCGCGCGCTGGCCCAGCAGCCCCGGTTGCTGGTGCTGGACGAGCCGACCGCGTTCCTGGACGCACCGGCGCGCATCGAGCTGCTGGACCGGCTGCGCGGCATCGCCGCGGACCGGGCCATCGCGGTGGTGCTGTCCACACACGACGTGGAGATGGCGCTGCGGGCGGGCGGGGATGCCTGGCTGATCACTAGGCGGCCGGATCGCGACTCCGGCCGTCCGGGGCGCGGGGCCGCCGCGGTGGTGAGTGGCCAGATCGAGTATCTGGCGGCGACCGGGGCGATCAACGATGCGTTCGACACCGTAGCGGTGGGGTTCGACCCGGCGGCCGGCACCTTTCGGCTGCGCCAGAGCGGCGCACGGTGAACTGCGGCGGCGGTAGGACGGCCCCGGCGCCGGGGGACCCGCGGCGGTAGAAAGTCGCACCTCGTTGCGATGGGCTCGCGCATTCCTGCAGGTCGCGGCTCGTGGGCCGGCATCGAGGTGCGATTTTCTACCGGGCAACCACCGTGCATGGGCCCGGCCGGGCGCTACTGAGGACCGGGGCGCCGGTGAGCCGCGGCGGCGGTAGATCGGCCGCGGCGCCGGTGAGTCCGCGGCGGTAGAAAGTCGCACCTCGTTGCGATGGGCTCGCGCATTCCTGCAGGTCGCGGCTCGTGGGCCGGCATCGAGGTGCGATT
>DASSTH010000090.1:0-14753 GCA_035708025.1 Nakamurella sp.
AGACGTGGTGGTAGATGGAGGACTTCGTGATGCCCAACGCCGCTGCCAGATCGTCCATCGTGGCGCCGTCGTAGCCGCGTTCGGTGAACACCCGTACGGCGACTTCGAGCAGCGCGTCCGCGTCGTATCCCGGACGGCCGCGCCGGGCCCGCGGCGTGCTGCCGTCCGCACCGGTTCCGCCCCGCCCCGCCATGCCGGTCACCGCCGGTCGTACACCCGGCGCAGCTTGCCGGCGGATCTCTCCAGGGTGGACGGGTCGACCACCACCACCGCCGCGGTGACACCGATCCGGTCCTTGATCGCATGGCACAGCCGCCGCGCCACCGCCTCCCGGGCGGCTGGATCCGCGAGCCCGTGGCCGGCCTCCACCCGGACAGTGAGCTCGTCCATCCGGGCCGGCCTGGTCAGTTCCAGCACGAAGTGCGGGCTCAGGCCGGGTGCGGCCACCACCAATTCCTCGATCTGGGTGGGAAACACGTTGACGCCGCGGATGATCAGCATGTCGTCGGTGCGGCCGCTGATCCGGTCGATGCGCCGCATCGGCCGGGCGGTGCCGGGCAACAGCCTGGTCAGATCCCTGGTGCGGTATCGGATCACCGGCATCGCCTGCTTGGTCAGCGACGTGAACACCAACTCCCCCAGTTCGCCGTCCGGCAGCGGGTCCCCCGTCACCGGATCCACGATCTCCGGGAGGAAGTGGTCCTCCCAGATGGTGATGCCGTCCTTGGTCTCGATGCACTCGCAGCCGACCCCCGGGCCGATCACCTCCGTCAGCCCGTAGATGTTCAGCGCGTGCAGGCCGGCCCGTTGCTCCAGGTCGTCGCGCATGGCGTCGGTCCACGGCTCGGCGCCCAACACCGCGATGCGCAGCGAGGTGGCCGCCGGGTCGATGCCGGCATCCGCGAAGCCGTCCAGGATGGTCAGCAGGTAGGTGGGGGTACAGCAGATGACGTCCGGCGCCAGGTCGGCGATCAGCTGCACCTGCCGGGCGGTCATGCCGCCGGACACCGGGACCACGGTGCAGCCCAGTCGTTCGGCGCCCGCGTGGGCGCCCAGGCCGCCGGTGAACAGCCCGTACCCGTAGGCGTTGTGCACCAGATCCCCGGCCCGCACCCCGGCGGCGCGTAGCGACCGGGCCACCACCTCGGCCCACATCTCCAGGTCGGCGGCCGTGTACCCGGCGATCACCGGCCTGCCGGTCGTGCCCGAGGAGGCGTGGATGCGCACCACTTCGCTGCGTGGCACGGCGAACATGCCGAACGGGTAGTTCTGCCGCATCTCCGCCTTCCCGGTGAAGGGCAGTGCCGCGATCTGCTCCACCCCGGTGATGTCGTCCGGCCGCACCCCGGCCACGTCCAGCGCCCTCCGGTAGTGCGGGACGTTGGCGTAGGCATGCGCGACGGTCTGCGCGAGCCGGCGATCCTGCAGGTCGCGGAGTTCGTCGCCGCTCATGCGCTCGGCGGCATCCAACAGCTCCGGCTCCGGCGGTTGGCCCAACTGCGTCATGTCGCTCGTCCTTTCGGCGGGGACTGCACTGCGGTGACGGTGTACCGGTGGGTTCGCTTCCGGTCGTCGGAGTCCGCGTGGATGACGGGTGTCCGACGGTTCCCGCTACCCGGCGGTGCCGGCGTGCGGGTCCGGCGCGGGCAGCGATCGGGACCGGCCACGGAACTCGGCGATCACCTCGTCATGGTCCGGCCCGGCCCGGGTGACGGTGACGTCGTACACGCCGGAGCGGCCGCGGCGGCTGCGCATCGCGGCGACCGCGGTGAGCCGGTCGCCGGTGCGGGCCGGGGCCAGGAAGGTGATGTCCGCCCCGGCTGCCACCGTCACCGAACCCTCCTCGTTGCACGCACAGGCGAACGCGGTGTCGGCCAGCAGGAAGACGTAGCCGCCGTGCGCGATCCCGTGGCCGTTGACCATGTCCGGACGCACCGTCATCGCCACCTCGGCCCGGCCCCGGCCCTCGCTCAACAGCTCGATGCCCGCGGCCCTGGATGCGGTGTCGGCGGCGAACATGGCCCGGGCGCCGGTCACCCCGGCCGCCCCGATGGCCGCCTGGCCGCCGCTCACGCTCGGGCCGGGGCCGCCGTCCGGGGAGCCATCCGGCGCAGTCACCACGCCCTCGCTGACCCCGTCACCGGCTCGCACGCGCACCTCCGATCGCGACGGCGGTGGTTGCCATCTGGCCCACCGCACCCACGTTGACCTGCACAGACACCCCAAGGCGCGGATGCCGTCGTTGACCGCCGCGGACCCGCACCGGTAGATTATCGACCAGAAGGTCGGTTATTCGCCAGCCGAACGCGCCCCGGGAGGACAGGCCGATGACGGACAGCGCCCAGGCACTGGACAGCTTCGACGCGGTGATCGCCGCCGACGGGCGCATCGAGCCCCGGGACGCGATGCCCGAGGCCTACCGGCGGACCCTCATCCGGCAGATCTCCCAGCACGCGCACTCCGAGATCATCGGCATGCAACCGGAGGGCAACTGGATCTCGCGGGCGCCGTCGCTGGCCCGCAAGGCCATCCTGATGGCCAAGGTGCAGGACGAGGCCGGTCACGGGCTCTACCTGTACGCCGCCGCCGAGACGCTGGGGATCTCCCGCGCCGAGATGACCCAGGCGCTGTTGGACGGCAAGGCCCGCTACTCGTCGATCTTCAACTACCCCACGCCGACCTGGGCCGACATCGGCGCCATCGGCTGGCTGGTCGACGGCGCGGCGATCTGCAACCAGGTGCCGCTGTGCCGCTGCTCCTACGGGCCGTACGCCCGGGCCATGGTGCGCATCTGCAAGGAGGAGTCGTTCCACCAGCGGCAGGGGTTCGAGATTCTGCTGACGCTGTCCCGCGGCACCCCCCAACAGCACGAGATGGCCCAGCAGGCGGTCAACCGGTGGTACGCCCCGTCGTTGATGATGTTCGGCCCGCCGGACGCGGAATCCACCAACTCCGCACAGTCCATGGCCTGGAACATCAAGCGGTTCTCCAACGACGAGTTGCGGCAGCGGTTCGTGGACATGCTGGTGCCGCAGGCCGAGGCGCTCGGGCTGACGCTGCCGGACCCGGAGCTCCGCTGGAACGCCGAGCGCGAGCACTACGACTACGGCGCGCTGGACTGGGCCGAGTTCGCCGCGGTGCTGCGCGGCGAGGGGCAGTGCAACGCGCAGCGCATGGCGCACCGGCGCGCCGCGCACGAGGACGGGGCCTGGGTGCGGCAGGCCGCCTCCGCGCACGCCGCCAAGGTCGCGGGGCGGCAACAGGAGTCGGCGGCATGACGGCGTCCGGCGGCCCCCCCGGCCGCACCGGCGAGCGCGCCGCATCGGCGGCGGGCACGGCGCCGGAGCGCGGCTGGCCGTTGTGGGAGGTGTTCGTGCGGCCGGCCCGCGGGCTGTCCCACGTGCACGCGGGCTCGCTGCACGCCGCGGACGAGAAGATGGCCATCGGCAACGCGCGCGACCTGTACACCCGGCGCGGCGAGGGCGTGTCGATCTGGGTGGTGCGTTCGGCGGACATCGTCGCCTCGTCGCCGGACGAGAAGGACGCCCTGTTCGACCCCGCCGCGGACAAGGTCTACCGCCACCCGACGTTCTTCACGGTCAGTGAGGGGGTGCCGAATCTGTGACCGGCTCCGGCACGTCCGGCTCCGTCCCGGATCCGACCCCGACCCACGACTCGCGGGCGACGGCGGTGGCGACCGCCGAGCGGGTATCCGGCGCGACGGGTCCGGCCGGCGACACCGACATCGCCGAGTACGCCCTGCGGCTGGGCGACGACGCCCTGATCCTGGCGCAGCGCACCGCCGAATGGATCTCCCGGGCGCCGGAGCTGGAGGAGGACGTCGCGCTGGCCAACATCGGCCTGGATCTGCTCGGCCAGGCGCGCGCGCTGCTGAGCTACGCCGGGTCCCTGACCGGGCGCACCGAGGACGATCTCGCCTACTTCCGCACCGAACAGGAGTTCCGCTGCGCGCACCTGATGTCGTTGCCGCGCGGGGACTTCGCCGTCACCATCGTCAGGATGCTCATCGTCTCCGGCTACCAGTGCGAGCTGTACGCCCGGCTGGCAGGGTCGCTCGACCAGACGCTGGCGGGGATCGCCGCCAAGGCCGTCAAGGAGGTGACCTACCACTTCGACCACGCCCGGGACTGGACGATCCGGCTGGGTGACGGCACCGAGGAGTCGCACCGCCGGATGGTGCTGGCGCTGCAGCAGCTGTGGCCCTACGTGGACGAGTTGTTCCGCACCGACGAGTTGGAGGCCCGGCTGGTCTCGGCCGGCGTCGCCGTCGAATCCAGGGCGCTGCGCGAGCCGTTCGACGCCCGGCTGGCCCCTGTCCTGACCGAGGCCACCCTGCAGATCCCCGCGGTGCCGGCCGCCGCCGGAGGTGGCCGGCACGGCGAACCCGGTGAGCACCTCGGGCACCTGCTGGCCGAGATGCAGGTACTGGCACGGCGTTTCCCGGGAGCGAGCTGGTAGCCGTGGCAACCGGACAGGGCAGCAGGGCGGCGGGAGCGGTCGCCGAACGCATCCGGGTGCACGGGCCGGACGGCGCGCGGGCGGCCCGGGTCGCCGGCGCGGTGGTGGATCCGGAGTTGCCCATGCTGACCATCGCCGACCTGGGGGTGCTGCGTTCGGTCACCGTGCGGCCGGACCACGACGTGCACGTCACCATCACCCCGACGTATTCCGGATGCCCGGCGGTGCAGGCGATCTCCGCCGACATCGACAGCGCGCTCCGCGCCGCCGGCTACCGGAGCGTCACCGTCGAGACTGTGCTGGCTCCCGCCTGGTCCTCCGACGACATCACCCCGGAGGGCCGGGACGCCCTGCGGCGCGCCGGCATCGCGCCGCCCGCCCATCAAACCGCCGGACCGGTACCGCTGCAGCTGTCGGTGCGCTGCCCGCAGTGCGGATCCCGGCGCACCGAGCAGCTGTCCCGGTTCGGCTCCACCTCGTGCAAGGCCCTGTACCGCTGCCGGGACTGCGCCGAACCGTTCGATTACGTCAAGGTGCTGTGAACCGTGCACACCCGCCCGGCCCTGGACACCCGATGACGGCCACCGAACAGGCGCCGCCGGCGCCGTTGCTGCCCCGGCGGCGACTGGCCTTCCACCCACTGACGGTCGCCGCGATCAACCGGCTCACCGCCGATGCCGTGGAGATCGTCTTCGCGGTGCCGGACGAGTTGGCCGACCAGTACCACTACCTGCCGGGCCAGCACATCGCGGTCCGGGCGCACCACGCCGGCCGGGAGATCCGCCGGTCGTACTCGCTGTGCGCGCCGGTGGGCGGCGGGGAGTTGCGCATCGCGGTCAAGGTCGAGCCCGGCGGGATCTACTCCACCTTCGCCAATTCCGAACTGGCGGTGGGCGACACGGTCGACGTGCTGACGCCGCAGGGCAGCTTCACCACCTCCGTCGCCCCGGAGTCCACCGCCCACATCGCCGCGGTGGCGGCCGGATCCGGCATCACCCCGGTGATGGCGCTGGCCACCGCCGTGCTCACCGGCGCGCCGGGCACCACCTTCACGCTGATCTATGCCAGCCGCACCGCCGACCAGGTGATGTTCGTCGATCGCCTGGCGGACCTGAAGGACCGTTTCCCGCAACGCTTCTCGGTCCACCACGTGCTGTCCCGGGAACAGCGGCTGGCTCCGGTGCACTCCGGCAGGCTGGATCCGGAGCGGCTGGACGTGTTGTTCGACCGGCTCGTGCTGCCGGCCACCGTGGACGAGTGGTTCCTGTGCGGGCCGGTGGATCTGGTGCAGGTGGTGCGCTCACACCTGACGGCCCGCGGCACCGATCCGGCCGACATCCACGTCGAACTGTTCACCACCGGGGAGCGACCGCGCACTCCCACCCCGCAGGCCGCATCGCCGGCAACGGGCCGGCGCGGTCCGCGAGTGACCCTGACCCTGGCGGGCCGCTCGTCCAGCGTGGTCTGCGGGGTGGACGAGCGGATCCTGGACGCCGCCTTGCGGTCCCGCTCCGACGTGCCGTTCTCCTGCGCCGGCGGGGTGTGCGGGACCTGCCGGGCCAAGCTGCGTTCCGGCACCGTGGAGATGGCCACCAACTACGCCCTGGAGCCCGACGAACTGGCGGCCGGCTACATCCTCACCTGCCAATCGGTGCCGACCTCCGAGGCGGTCGAGGTCGACTACGACGTGTAGCGGCGGGTGCGCACCGCGCGTTTGCGTCCTGCAGACAGCGCGTTATTGCGCTCACTCTGCAGGACGCAACACCTCTCGCCTGCCCGTCACCGACGGCGGCGGCTGCTGCCACCACGCCGGCTGCTGCTCCGCCGGCTGCGGGTGCCGAAGATCGACCGGCCCAGCGCCCCGCCGATCGCCGATGCCATGGACCGCATGAACGACTTGACGACGGTGTTGCCCATGATCTCGGTCAGCACCCCGCCGGCACCGCCGTTGTCCGCCGGTCCCGCGGGCCCCGAACTGCCGGCATCGGGTCCCGGATACGACCCGGCATCGCCCGGGCTGCCGGTCTCCTCGCGCGCGGCGGCGTCGGCGTCCGCCTGTTGCTGGGCCAGCCGGGCCGTGAGCATCTCGTAGGCCGACTGCCGATCCACCGCCACCCCGTACTTCGCCGCCACCGGTGACGCGGCCACGGCGGCGGCCAGGTCGGCGTCCGGGATCGGGTCCATCAACGAGCGCGGGGCCCGCATCCGGGTCCATGCCACGGGTGTCGGGGCGCCCTTCTCGGACAGCACCGTCACGATCGCCTCGCCGATGCCCAGGCTGGTCAACGCCTTCGCCAGGTCGTAGTCCTCGGTCACCGGATAGGTCTTGACCGTGGTCGCCAGCGCATCCTGGTCGGCCGGGGTGAAGGCGCGCAGCGCGTGCTGGATGCGGGCGCCCAGCTGGGACAGCACCGGGCCAGGCACGTCCGTGGGCAGTTGCGAGCAGAAGAACACCCCGACGCCCTTGGAGCGGATCAGCTTGACCGTCTGCTCGATGGCATCCAGGAACGCCTTGGAGGCATCGTCGAACAGTAGGTGCGCCTCGTCGAACAGGAACACCAGCTTCGGCTTGTCGACGTCGCCGACCTCCGGCAGGTGCTCGAACAGCTCGGCCAGCAACCACATCAGGAAGGTGGAGAACAGCGCCGGCCGTGTCTGCAGGTCGCCCACCTCCAACAGGTTGATCACCGCGCGGCCGTCCGGTGCGGTGCGCATCAGATCGGCGATGTCGAACTCGGGCTCGCCGAAGAACCGGTCACCGCCCTGGGCCGCCAGGTTCGTCACCGCGCGCAGGATCACCCCCGCGGTGGCCGTGGAGACGCCGCCCAACTTCTTCAGTTCGGCCTTGCCCTCGTCGCCGGTCAGGTAGCCGATCACCTCGCGCAGATCCTTGATGTCCAGCAACGGCAGGTGCTGCTGGTCGCACCAATGGAAGATCAGTCCCAGGGTGGATTCCTGGGTCTCGTTCAGGCCCAGCACCTTGGACAGCAGGATCGGCCCGAACGAGTCGACGGTGGCCCGGAGCTGGACCCCGCCGCCCTGACCCGCCAGGCTCAGGAACTCCACCGGGAACGCCTGCGCGGTCCACTGGTCGCCGGTGTCCGCCGCCCGCGCGGTGATCGCCGCTCCCCCGGTTCCGGGTGCGTGCAGCCCGGACAGGTCGCCCTTGATGTCGGGCATCAGCACCGGCACGCCGGCCGCCGACAGCTGCTCCGCGATGCCCTGCAGGGTCTTGGTCTTTCCGGTGCCGGTGGCGCCGGCCACCAGCCCATGGCGGTTGAACATGGCCAGCGGGATCCGGACCAGTGCGCCGGGGTCGGCGACCCCGTCCACCACCACCGAGCCCAGCGTGACGCACGGCGCGCTGGTGGCATAGCCGTCCGCGATGCGCCGGGCGACGGGGTTCCCGGCCGCGGCCGCGGCGCCGCCGGAGCCGTCGCCCGTCCCGGCAGAGCCGTCGGGCGTGGGGATCTCGGATGCGGTGGCGGCCGGGTCGGACGGGTTCGGCATCGGTGCCTCCCAGCGTCGGCGGTGGGGCCGCCCGGAGCGGCGGCGCGTCGGGTGTCCGGCACCCGGATGGGGTGAGCGTAGCCGGGGTGTCACCCGATCGGCATAGGGTCGAGTCGTGACAGAGATCGCGACGCAGACGGAGCAGGCGGCGGAGACCGGTGCCCGCAAGGCCACCGACAGGGACCGGCTGGTGTGGGCCGACTGCGAGATGACCGGGCTTGACCTGGGGCGGGACGCCCTGATCGAGATCGCCGTGCTGGTGACCGATGGCGAGCTGAACGTGCTCGGCGACGGCGTCGACCTGGTGATCCACGCCCCGCAGGCGGCGCTGGACGGGATGCCCGAGGTGGTGGCCCGGATGCACGCGTCGTCGGGCCTGACCGAGGAGGTGCGGGAATCCACGGTGACGGTGCAGCAGGCGGAACAGGCGGTGCTGGACTACGTGCGCCGGCACGTGGCGGAGCCGCGGACGGCGCCGTTGGCCGGGAACTCCATCGGCACCGACCGGGGATTCATCGCCCGCGACATGCCACAACTGGACGCCTTCCTGCACTACCGCATGGTCGACGTCTCCTCCATCAAGGAGCTGTGCCGCCGCTGGTATCCAGCGGTCTATGCGGCGCAGCCCGCCAAGGGCATGGCGCACCGCGCGCTCGCCGACATCCGGGAGTCCATCCGCGAGCTGGCGTACTACCGCGCCGCGATCTTCGTGCCCCCGCCGGGACCGTCCGCGGAGTCGGCCGGCGCGTTGGCCGCGGGCCTGGTCAGCGCCGGTCAAGAGCCCGCTGCGGCAGCGGCGCCACCGGCTCCCGAGGTCGGTTAGACTGTGTCCCGGCGCGACACCGCGCCGGCAATGGTGGATGTAGCTCAGTTGGTAGAGTCCCGGCTTGTGGTGCCGGTTGTCGCGGGTTCGAGTCCCGTCATCCACCCCAGCGCGACGCCAGCCATGGCGGCCGGGCACACCAGCCATCCGCCGTCATCCGGTTGACGTTTGGTCGCGGTCCGGCGGTTTGGCCGCTTGATTCCCCGGCCGGCAGTTTGACGGTGGTCGGGGCCGGGAACCCGCCCGAGCATGATCGCACTCATCCTCATCCTGCTGCTCCTGTGGGTGGCGCTCGGCGTGATCGGCTTCGTGGTCAAGGGCCTGGTGTGGCTCGCGATCATCGGGATCGTGCTGTTCGTCATCACCGGTATCGTCGGCTTCTTCCGAGGCAGATCCCGCGCCTGACCGGCCGTCACGCGCTCGCCATCGCGGAGCGCGAGGGGCGACCGCGGATGCGCCGGTTGCGGGAGCCGACCCCGGCACGCCGGCCCGGTGCCGGCGGCGGTGCATCATGGGCCGGTGCCGACCCGCCGCCCCGACCTGCTGTCGCTGGTACCGGACGACGCGCTGCGGTTCGCCGACCGGCCGGACAGCTGGTACCAGTGGCGGGACGGGCTGCCCAGCCTGGTGGCGGACGTACTCGGCGGGTGGGAGCTGACCCCGGACGGCTACCGCGCGGACGGCAAGACCGCGCTGGTGCTGGGTGTACGGGACTCCCGCGGTGAACCGGCCGCGGTCAAGTTCGTCGGGCCGGACCCGGACGCCGCGCTGGAACATGTGGTGCTGCGGCTTTGGGACGGCGCCGGCGCGGTCCGGCTGCTCCGCGCGGACCCCGGGCGCGGCGTGCTGCTGTTGGAGCGCATCGGCCCGGCTGACCTGCGTTCGGTCGACGTCCGGGCGGCGTGCCGCACGGTGGCCGGGTTGTATCCGCGGCTGCACCGGCCGGCCACCCCGCAGTTTCAGCTGCTGTCCGAGCAGTGTCGGCGGTGGACGCAGCAACTGACCGACCTGCCGGCCGATGCCCCGGCCCCGCACCGGCTGGTGCAGCAGGCCGCCTCGCTGGCCGGTGACTTCGCCGCCGACGACGGCACCGACGGGCAGATCGTGCACACCGACCTGCACTACGAGAACGTGCTGGCCGCCCGGCGCGAACCTTGGCTGGTGATCGATCCGAAGCCGCTGTCCGGCGATCCGTGCTTCGAGGTGGCTCCCTTGTTGTGGAACCGGTGGGACGAGGCGGTGGCCGGTGGTGCGGTGCGGGAGGCGGTCCGGGACCGCATGGGGGTGGTGGTGGAGGCCGCCGGGCTGGACGCGGATCGGGTGCGCGACTGGGTGATCGTCCGCGAGATGGTCAACGTGCTGTGGACGCTGCAGGACTCGCCTGCCCTGGGCCCCGCGGAACGGGACTGGATCACCCGGTCGGTGACCATCGCCAAGGCGGTGCAGGACTGAGAGCGTCTCTGGTGGTACGCCCGTCTTAGCGCCGTGCGACCCGCGGTGCGCTCATCCGCTGCCCCGCAGGTAATGCATCCCCATCGCGGCGCGTACCCGGTCCAGCGTCTGCGTCGCGATGCCCGTCACCGTCGCGATGCCGTCCAGCAGCACCGCGTCCAGGTACCCGGGATCGGCCATCAGCTCGCGTCGCCGGGTGCGCACCGGCCGCAGGGCGTCGTTGACCGCAGCGGTGACGGTGTCCTTGAGCGCAGCCGCCCCCCGCTCGCCGACGCGCTCCGCGATCGACTCGGGAGGCTCACCGGTGAGCTCGGCGGCGATGATCAGCAGGTTCGCCACCTCGGGACGCCGCTCGGGCTCGAAGCTGATCCGGCGCTCCCCGTCGGTGCGGGCGGCCCGGATGGTGGCCGCCGTCTGGTCCTCCGTCGCACCCAGGGCGATGGAGTTGCCGCGCGACTTGCTCATCTTGCGGCCATCGGTGCCCAGCACGGTGGGCGCCGCAGACAGCAGCGCGGCCGGCTCGGTGAAGACCGGGCCGTATCGGTCGTTGAACCGGCGGGCGATCAGCCGGGTCAGCTCCAGATGCGGCAACTGGTCCCGCCCTACCGGGACCACGGTCCCTGCGCAGCAAAGGATGTCGGCCGCCTGGTGGACCGGATAGGTCAGCAGCAGGCCGCTGGTCGGTCGCCCGGAGTCCGCGGCCTCCACCTTCACGGTCGGGTTCCGCTCCAACTCGGCCACGCTCACCAACGACAGGAACGGAACCAGCAACTGGTTCAACGCCGGAATCGCCGAATGCGGGAAGATCACCGTCCGATCCGGATCCAGACCGATCGCCAGATAGTCGGCCACCAGTTCCCGGACCCGTTCCCGCAGCGGGCCGATGGCGTCCCGATCGGTGATCACCTGGTAGTCCGGGATCACGATGAAGGTGGGCACGCCGAGGTTCTGCAGGCGCACCCGGTTGACCAGCGTGCCGATGTAATGCCCCAGGTGCAGCGGACCGGTGGGCCGGTCCCCCGTCAACACCCGGTGAGCACCGGGATGCTCGCGCAGGTCGGCCTCGAGTTGATCAGAAATGAGGCGGGCGCGGCGGAACGACTCCGACTCGTCCGTGTCGCGTCCGCCGGCGGTGACGGGGCGGTCAGCGGACCGGTCGATCAGGGTGGTGCTGGACATGCTGTGCTCCTTGCGGGTACGGGGCCGCCGGCACAGCTACGGATCGGGAGATGCGGGCGCGTACACCCGCCGGATGTGACCCGGCCGCCGGTCGGCGGCCGCAGTCGGTGACATCGCGGGACGCCGTCAGGCGACCCGCCACCAGGAGGTGCGCTGGGATGTCATGCCGGTGACGGTACCACCGGGCGGGACGCCGGGTCAGCCGGTTTGCCCCGTCACCGCCCGCTGACCTGCTGGTTTTCGCGCACCCGCCGCAGGCTGTACAGTGGTCCCCGGCTCCGGGGGACCAACCGGGGCGCACGCGCCATTAGCTCAATTGGCAGAGCAGCTGACTCTTAATCAGCGGGTTCGGGGTTCGAGTCCCTGATGGCGCACCACCGTGACCTGCGGATACATCCAGCGGATGTCGGTTGCCGGAAGCGCTGCCCACGATTCATCGCCCAGGTCAGACCACCCGCATCAGGACTCCAGCACGCCGGCCGCGGTCCCCTTGTAGATGTAGTGCTCCCACAGCTTGTTCGGCCGGTGGCGGCTGCGGTTATAGCTGGCCCCGATGGCCACGACCTCGTCGGCCGTGAGCGGCAGGATCTTCCCCAACTGCATGGCCATCAGCAGGGTTCGGGCGTTCTCCTCGATGTCCAGGCAGTCCATGAACAGTTCCTGGACCGTGGTGGACACCACCAAGGTTCCGTGCGAGCGGAGCAGGCAGGCACCGGCGGAACCGAGCGTCCGGGCCAGCGCATCGCCCTGCTCGGGGGTCACGATGTGCGTCGGATCGGGATGCACCGCCAGACCCTCGGGGAACTTGTAGGCGAAGTGTCGCATCGGCAACAGTGGCTGGTCCACCATAGTGAACGTGGTGGACAGCGTCGGGTGACCGTGGCAGACGAAGGTCACGTCCGGGCGTGCGCGGTACACCGCGGTGTGGATGGCCGTCTCCGACGGAGGAGGTCCGTCCCCGGAGATCACCGCACCCTGAAGATCGACGACCAGCAGGTCATCCGCGGTCAGAGCCGCCCGGCTCGCGTCCCGGGGCTGCACTAAGATGGTGTCGGTTCCGGGCAGCCGGGCGCTGAGATGCCCGCTGTAGTCGAGGATCTGGCAGTGCACCAGCAGGCGGGTGCAGGTGACCAGCTGCTGCCGCAGCAGCCGTTCGTCGGGGATCTGCGTCATGCCATGCCTCCGTGTTGTGTTGAGCTGTTCATGTTCGGCCCGGGCTGGCCCGGCAGGCCTACCGCGACCACCTTGTGCCTGGTGTAGCCCAGGACCTCCTCGAGGCTGCCCTCCTTGCCGATGCCACTGTGCTTGTAGCCCCCGAACGGGGTGCCGAAGACTCGCTTGCCTGATCCGTTGATCCACACGTAGCCGGCCTCGATGCGAGCCGCGGTGTAGTGGGCCATGGTCAGATCCCGCGTCCAGATATTCGCTGTCAGCCCGTATGGGGTGTCGTTGGCCAACCGGATCATCGCCTCATAGTCCGTCCACGGGATCACCGACAGCACCGGCCCGAAGATCTCCTCCCTGGCCAGTGCCATGGTCGCGCTGACTCCGTCGAAGACGACCGGGTTGACGAACAGGCCCGGCGAGCGTTCGGCTCCGTCGGCGGTCACCGGGTGGGCTCCTTCGGCCTTTCCGGTGGCGATGTGGCGGCGAACCCGGTCGAAGTGCTCGCGAAAGGCGAGTGGGCCGATATCGGTGTCCAACTCCAGCGGGTCACCCACCCGCAGTGCGGACACCACGCCGAGCAGCTCATCCAGGAAGGCCTGGTGGACGTCCGCGTGCACCAGGATGCGTGAGTTGGACTGGCACGATTGCCCTTGGGACCGGGCGAGGTTCATGCCGGCCACGGCCGCCCGCGCGGCCGTCGCGGGATCGGCATCCGGAAAGACGATCATCGGGTTCTTCCCGCCGAGTTCCAGCGACACATGCTTGATCGTGTCCGCACCCGCCCGCAGCACAGCGCGGCCGGCGGTCAGTCCACCCGTGAACGCCACCCGCGGGATGCCGGGGTGCGCCGCGATCGCCGCGCCCGCCCGGGCGCCACGGCCGGTGACGACGTTGAAGGTGCCCCGGGGCAGGATCTGCGAACTGATCTCGGCCAACCGGATGGCCGACAGGGACGTGTGCTCGGACGGCTTGAGTACCACGGTGTTTCCCGCGACGAGCGCAGCCGCCGTCTTGCCGGCGGCGAACTTGAACGGGTGGTTGAACGGGATGATGCGGCCGACCACTCCGTACGGCTCGCGTAGCGCGTAGGCAAATCTGTCGTTGCCGTCGCTGACGGAGGCGCCCTTCATCTCGGTGGCCAGACCAGCGAACAGCCGCACCTCGCGGCAGGCGCCGGAGACATCGTCGGCCATCGCGCGCAACGGATTACCGGAGTCGATCGTGTCCAGCCTCGCCAATTCCTCCCGGCGCTCCGCGATGGCGTCGGCCAACTGGTACAGCAGATCGGCACGCCGGACTGCGGGCATCGCGCGCCACACCGGCAGCGCATCGCTCGCGGCCTGCACCGCGCGGTCCACATCGTCCTCCGTGGCATCCGGTATGCGCGCGATTCGCTGCTCGGTCGCCGGATTGATGCAGTCGATGGTGGAGCGATCGGAACTGGCGCACCATGAGCCGCCGATGTACATCGCCTGCTCGGGGTTGATCTCGGTGATCACCGACGGTTCCATGTCACTCCCGTTGCCGTATTCATGACTTCTCGGTGCGGACGTCGACCACGGCCACCTCGCCGTCGAGTACGTGCCCAACGGCGGCGGCCAATGCGGTGCGCAGGTCGTCGGGATGAGCCACCGGCCCGACCGCCCACGCCCCGAGGCTCCGGCCCAGGGCGGCGAAATCGACCTCGGGATCGTCGATAGCGGTGCCGACGGCCGCGTGGGCGCCAACCCGGCCCCGGACACCTGCGATGTGCCGCTGGTGCTCCTCGTCATTGAGGTAGGTCCGGTTGTTGTTCACGACCACCAGCATGGGGACGCGATGGTGCACCGCCGACCACAGCGCCCCTGGCGCGAACAGCAGATCACCGTCGCCGACGATGCCGACGGCGAAATCGCCGCGATCCCGGGCGGCGAGTCCGCCACCGAGAAGCGCGCCGGGCCCGTACCCCATTCCGCCGCCCCCGCTGTGACCCAGGTAGCGGCCGCCGCCGTCGAACTCCCAGATGCCCTCCGGCCACGATCTGGTGTTCCGCAACGTGAGGAGCCAGGGCAGATGGGCCACGGCGCGGTAGGTCTCGTCAACCAGCACCGCCACCGGGATCGCCCGGTCGGAGCCCGGTGACCCGAGCCGAGCCCGCTGCCGC
>DASSTH010000091.1:0-5526 GCA_035708025.1 Nakamurella sp.
CTACGGCCGATCACCCGTTAGTGCGGTTCGGTTGGAATCACCGTCACTCTTCGTGACCTAGGTGCGGAACATCGGCGTCATTCAGCCTGCCGTCGGATCGGTTATCCCCGCGGCGTGGGCGGAGGCGGTGGGCGCACAGGATCGTGCCGCCCCGCCCGCAAATTCCGGCGCCGGCCGGCGGGCGTGGTACCGCCCCGAATGGGCAGTGAGCCGGCGTAGACGGTCAACCGCTGGTCCCCCTCCGGCAACTGGCAGGTGACAGCCACGGTGAACACGGCGTCAGTCATCTCGTCGGGCCGATCGCCGGTCAGCACCGTCGCACGGGTCGACGTCCGGCAGGACGGCGGAAGAACCAGGCGTGCCGTCGATCCAGGATCCGTCGACGAACGCGGACACCGTCACCGTCTCGGCGCCCTCCGGCAGGGTGACGGCACCCAGACCGGTCAGGCTCAGGTACTCGAACGGGCTGGGGGTGGCGGTGGGGTCGACGGGATCGCTGATCACCCGGTTGTGCACCGCCGTGTTGGACTGATTGCTCCCGGTCAGGTCGACGCTCAGCGGGGTGCCCGGCTCCGGCAGCGCGTCGGTCGGGTCGATGTTCTTGGTGACGGTGGCGTTTAGGTCCAGTTCGATCTGCGGGGTCACGGTCGCGGTGGAGCGCTGCGGATCGGCATTGGCGGCCGAAATGGTGGCGGTGTTGTCCAGGTCGGTGCCGCTGGCGGCGTAGGGCACGCCCGGGTCCAGCCTGGCCGGGATCTTGACCGGGACGATCTGCCCGGCCACCAGCCCGGTCGAACCGCCACTGAGATCGTCCGTGAAGACGATGGAAGCGCTGGTCTGCTGCCAGGTGACCACCTGGGCGCCGGCGTGTCCGGTGACCGTCGGGGCGCCCGTCACCTGAATGTACTGCGGCATGGTGTCGGCGACGGCCGCGTCCACGCAGCCGGCGACCTGAGCGGCGGTGCACTCCAGTTGCAGGGTGTAGACGAAGGCCTGGCCGGGAGCAACGTCGCTCGCGCTGGCGGTCTTGCTGATGCTCAGCGCGAGCGGTGATGTCGGCGGCCTGCGAAGCAGAGACCGCCGCCACGGCGACGCCCAGCCCGAGGGTGACGGCGCTCAGTGTCGCGGTGACCTTCCGGCGGGCGTGGCTGGACGCGGCGTGTCGGCCTCGTGGGCGCATGGCCTGGCGACACGAACTCTCCTGAGGCGTGATCGGTTACTGAGCGTTACTGTGCACGGGACGCCTCGGTGCTGAGATCCCCCCGGGTCGGAAAGAAACAGGCGCGTCAAGAGCCGGCCATCACTTGTCGTGGGCCTGGCGGTTCTCGGATCGGGCGCGACAGTGGTTGCGCGCCGAACACTTCCGCGCCGCACCGGCCGTGAACCATCAGGCCGTCCGAGTCCAGAAGCGGGCCGAAGTCCGCGTCACCGATGTTGGTGACGGTCACGGTCTCACCGATCCTTGATCGTCGCGCGGTGATTCGAGTCAATCCGATCGACGCTCTGATGGCGCAAACGATTGGCCTATTCGCCCTGACGTGGAGAAGTCCGGGCATGTCGACACAAACGGTGATCGGGGTGGTCCGCTTCGTCGGCCGGCCCACCTCGCCCGTGATAGGCATGACCGCCGCCCGGCGGCGCCGACGGCCAGGCCGGGTGTCGCGGCGGGCAGGCTTGACTCGACGGAAGCTGGGTACCCGGCGGACATCCAAGGGCTGGTCCGGCCGTGTAGCGATTCCGTCCCGGCTCGCTGCTGAACCAGCGCCCCGGACCAGCCCTTGGTCTTCGCTACCCATCTCGCGCCGTCCCGATACCATGGCGCATCGTGACCATCCGCCCGATCGTGATCTGCGGCGAGCCGGTGCTGCACCGGCCGACCAAGCCGGTGACGGTGTTCGACGACGAGCTGGCCGCGTTCGTCGATGACCTGTTCGAGACGAATACCGCGGCCCACGGGGCGGGCCTGGCCGCCAACCAGGTCGGGGACGACCGGCGGGTGTTCATCTACGACTGCCCGGACGATGCCGGGGTGCGGCACCGGGGCTACGTGGTCAACCCGGTGATCGAGACATCGGAGATCCCGGAGACGATGCCGGATCCGGACGACGACTACGAGGGCTGCCTGTCGGTGCCGGGGGAGAACTTCCCCACCGGACGCGCTTCCTGGGCGAAGGTCTCCGGGGTGGACGTCACCGGGCAACCGGTGGAGGTCGAGGGCACCGGCTTCTTCGCCCGCTGCCTGCAGCACGAGACCGACCACCTGGACGGGCGGTTGTACCTGGACCGGCTGGTGGGCCGCCATGCCCGTGCCGCCAAGAAGATGGTCAAGGCCCGCGGCTGGGGCGTACCAGGGCTGAGCTGGATGCCCGGCACCGATCCGGATCCGTTCGGTCACTGACGCCCCGGCCGGGGTGGCTGGTTTCACCGGACAACGGTCCGGATACTGTTACAGACGTGTCGTCGTCCCGGGGTTCAGTTGCGCCATCGCCAAGACCGGACGGCCCTTCCGGCACCGAAAACGGTAGTGCGACAGCGGAAACGACGTCGTCGGCGGACCACGGTACGGTACAGATCGGACCGGCGCCCACCGGCGGCGCCGAGGCCTCGCTGGTGGTGGTGGCGAACCGTCTGCCGTTCGACCTGCAGCGCAACCGGGACGGCAGCACGACGGCCCGGCAGGCGCCGGGCGGCCTGGTCACCGCGCTCGCCCCGTTGCTGGCCCGGCAGCACGGCGCCTGGATCGGCTGGCCGGGCTCCGCGGATCTCAACCTGGAGCCCACCACCGCCGACAACGTCGTGCTCTACCCGGTCAAGCTGACCGGCGGCGAGGTGGCGGGCTACTACGAGGGCTTCTCCAACGCCACGCTCTGGCCGCTGTACCACGACGCGGTCGCCGAACCGGAGTTCCACCGGCAGTGGTGGGAGGTGTACGAGCGGGTCAACCAGCGCTTCGCCGCTGCGGCCGCCGAAGTCGCCGGCCCGGACGCGATCGTGTGGGTGCACGACTATCAGTTGCAACTGGTGCCGGCGATGCTGCGCCGGTTGCGGCCGGACGTGCGGATCGGCTTCTTCCTGCACATTCCGTTCCCGCCGTCGGAGCTGTTCATGCGGTTGCCGTGGCGCGCCGAGATCATCAACGGGCTGCTCGGAGCGGACGTCGTCGGATTCCAGTTGCCTGGCGGGGCGCGGAATTTCGTGCGGCTGGCCCGCACGCTGACCGGGGCCGCGGTGTCCGGCAGCCTGATCGAACACGACGGCCGCACCGTGCGGGCCGCGGCCTTCCCGATCTCCATCGACTCCACCGGACAGGCGAAACTGGCCGCGTCGTCGCAGGTCCGAGAGGAGGCCGCCAAGCTCCGCGAGGAGTTGGGCAATCCGCGACGGCTGATCCTGGGCATCGACCGGCTGGACTACACCAAGGGCATCAATGTCCGGTTGCGGGCGTTCGGCGAGCTGCTCGCCGAACGCGATCCGTCGGTCCAGGACACCGTGATGGTGCAGATCGCCACGCCCAGCCGGGAGCGGCTGCACTCCTACGCCCGCATGCGCGAGGAGATCGAGCGGCAGGTCGGCGCCCTGAACGGCGAGCACGGGCGCATCGGCAGGCCGGCGGTGCACTATCTGCACCACTCGCTGCCCAGGGAGGAGCTGGCCGCGTTCTACCTGGCCGCCGATGTGATGACGGTGACCCCGCTGCGCGACGGCATGAACCTGGTGGCCAAGGAGTACGTGGCCTGCCGGGTGGACGGCGGCGGGGTCCTGTTGCTCAGCGAGTTCACCGGCGCGGCTCGCGAACTGCGGTCCTCGGTGCTGGTC
Organism: Nakamurella sp.; assembly: GCA_035708025.1. Classification (GTDB taxonomy): domain Bacteria; phylum Actinomycetota; class Actinomycetes; order Mycobacteriales; family Nakamurellaceae; genus Nakamurella. The sequence goes on from DASSTH010000091.1 coordinate 3,817, forward strand.
AACCCGTACGACACGGACGGGGTGAAGGAGGGCCTGCGTCAGGCGCTCAACATGCCCGAGCAGGAGGCCCGGCAGCGGATGCGGGCGCTGCGCCGGCAAGTCCTCACCCACGACGTGGACCGCTGGGCCTCCTCGTTCCTGGGCACGGTACGCGAGCACCGGGATCGGATCGCCACCGCCGCCGGACGGTTGCCGGCAGGCGTGGTGCGCGCCGCCCGCCGGGTCTCCACGACCGAGCGGCTGCTCCTTGCAACGGATTTCGACGGGACGCTGGCACCGATCGTGGACGACCCGGACGATGCGCGGCCGGTGGGCGAGGCGCTGGAGAGCCTGCACGCCATCGCCGCGCTGCCGGACACCGTCGTCGCGGTGATCTCGGGCCGTTCGCTGGCCGACCTGCAGGCATTGATCGGCGATCCCGGCCGGATCCACCTGATCGGCAGTCACGGCGCGGAGCGCCGACGACCGACCGAGACGGCGGCGGGCTTCGCGGCCGGACCCCGGACCCTGACCGAAGCCGAAAGCTCGGCCCTGGACGCGCTGCGCCACTCACTGGACACCATCGCGGCGCGACACCCGGGGGTCCGGCTGGAGCACAAGCCGGTCGGTGTGGCGGTGCACCTGCGCCAGACCTCCGACCACGACGCGGACGCGGTGCAGCACGAGATCGCCTCCGAGATCTCCTCGGATCCGGCGATCCGCACGATGCACGGCAAGAAGGTGGTCGAGCTGTCCGTGGTGGCGGTCGACAAGGGCTCGGCGCTGGAGACGCTGCGCGCCCAGACCGCGTCCACCGCGACGGTATTCATCGGTGACGACGTGACCGACGAGCACGCGTTCACCGCCCTGGGCCCGCACGACCTGGGCGTCAAGGTGGGCGCCGGCGACTCCGCGGCGCGGCTGCGGGTGGAGTCCCCCACCGCGGTCGCCGACCTGCTCGGGGTGTTGTTGTCCGCCCGCGGGGGCTGGGCGGTCCGGCGGGAGGAGCGCGCCGGTCGGTCGCGCCGCCGCAGCCCCCGCTCACCGTAGTCGCGAGGATCAACTTCCGCGCGCGAGGATCAAAGTGGCGATTCTGCGCCCGATCCGTCCGATTTCGGGCAAAGTTGATCCTCGCGGGACCGGTGAAGTGTCCGTCCGCTAGGCCGAACGGGCGAGCTTTGCGTGATCCACGGCGCGTGCCGGTTCGGTCACGTAGCGTCTTCGATGACGACCACCGCCGCCCGCCTCCCAGCGTGGCGCGATCGCCGCCGGGAGCCGACGTGGGGGATGCACCAGCGACCGAGCAGCATGCTCCGGAACGCCAGGAATCGCCGCGGCGAACTGCTTCCGGTGCGGCCGGTCACATCCCCCTCGCACTGGAACCCGCCGGCTCCGGGCTGGGGCTGATGGCCGTTCCCGGGCTGCTGCAGCTGACCGACCGGGACGGCGCAACGGGCCCCGGTGACGGTTCCGGTGGTACCGGCGGCGCAGGCGGCGGCTCGACGGGCCCGGGCGGCGCCGCGCCGGATTCCGGCAGGGGCTCGACGGACTCCGGCGGCGGTTCCGGCGGACATCGCCGCTCAAGCGTGTCGTCCGACGCGCCCGGCCCCGATGGCACGCGGGCGGAAATACCGGCGGTGCTGCGGCGCAGCGCCACGGATGGCCCGGCCGCCGCGCTCCCGGCCACCCGGACGTCGCTGGAAGTGTTGCGCCGCAGCGCTGCCGTCATCG
>DASSTH010000092.1:0-2324 GCA_035708025.1 Nakamurella sp.
GGTCTTCGCCGAGGGCTGTTTCTGGGGGGTCGAGCGCCAGTACTGGGAGACGGCCGGTGTCTACAGCACCGCCGCGGGGTACGCCGGCGGCCAGACGCCCAACCCCACCTACGAGGAGGTGTGCACCGGGCGCACCGGGCACGCCGAGGCGGTCCAGGTGGTCTACGACCCCACCTCGACCGACGCCGAGCACCTGCTCAAGGCGTTCTGGGAGAACCACGACCCCACCACCGCCAACCGGCAGGGCAACGACGTCGGCACCCAATACCGCTCGGCGATCTACTGGACCACCCCGGAGCAGCAGGCCGCTGCCGAGGCCACCAGGGACGCGTTCGCCGCCGTGCTGGCCGACAACGGGTACGGCCCGCCCGCCACCGAACTGCGGTCGGCCCGGGACGCCGGCCCGTTCTACTACGCCGAGGACTACCACCAGCAGTACCTGCACAAGAACCCGAACGGCTACTGCAACCACGGGCCCAACGGCTTGACATGCCCGGTGGGCATCGTGCGGCAGGATCAGCTGCCGGCGCAGCAGGACATCGTCCGGCCGGGCTGACCCGCTCCCGAGTGCGCGGTGCCGGCCGCAGCCGGCACCGGAACGGGAGAATCGGACGCGGACCGTCCGGAACGGCCCCTAGCATCTGCGGATGGTCACCTCCGGCATCACCGTGGACGGGTATCGGATCGAACCGCTGGGCGAGCCGACCTGGGACGCCTTCGCCGATCTCGCCGAACGGCACAACGGCGTGTGGGGCGGGTGCTGGTGCCTGTGGTTCCACCTGCGGCCCGACCCCCCGGAACGCAAGGAGATCGGCAACCGGGCCTTCAAGCAGCGCCTGGTGGAGCAGGGCCGGGCACACGCGGCGCTGGTGTTCGACGGTGACGAAGCCGTCGCCTGGTGCCAGTTCGGCACGGTCGCCGAACGGCCCAACATCCACCACCGCAAGGATTGGGAGCAGGGCCTGGTCCAGGTGCCCGACTATCGCCTGACCTGCCTGTTCGTGGATCGGCGGTACCGCCGCAAGGGCATGGCGGCGGTGGCCGTCCGCGGCGCCCTGGCACTGATCGGCGCGGCCGGCGGCGGGCTCGTCGAGTCGTACCCGCACGACCTGCCGGCGGGCAAGCGGACGTCGGCGTCGTTCCTGTACAACGCCACCCGGACCATGTACGAACGGCTGGGCTTCAGCTATCAACGGCCGAAGGGTCCGGGCAACTGCGTGATGACCTTGACGGTCCCGCCGGCGGCGTGAGGGGTGTGCCGGGGCCGCCGCAGCCAGGGCCGGCTGCACTCACGGCCAGGTGGTGGCGTGGGCGTCGAAGTCGGCCCCGGATTGCACCGGCACCACGCAGAACAGCAGGCCGCCCGGGTCCGTCAGGATCGCGTAGCCGTCCCGCCGGTCGTTCACCGAGCCGCCGAGCGCGCACACCCGGGCGATCTCCGCCTCGACGTCGTCCGTCTCGATGTCCAGGTGCACCCGCGGCGGCGTGCCGGCGCCGGTGCGCTGCAGTTCCAGCAGCACGCCACCCGGCAAGCGGTCCAGGGACTCGTAGGGGTCTTCGTCCGAAGGCGCGTCGCTGGTGCCCCTGGCGCTCCCACGTGCCTGCGCCCAGAACGCCGCGGCCCGGTCGTAGCTGTCCGCCGGGTGGTCGATCAGCACCACGCCGATCCGTGATCGATGCATGGGCGTCAGGATGCCATCGAAGTCCGACAGTGACGATCCGGCCCGCGCAGCCTCAGCCGGCTCAGTGGGCCGAATACCAGCGCTGCACCCGCAGCGCCCCGAACGCCGCCGCCCGGTCGTAGCTGTCCACCGGGTGGTCGAGACGGGACGGCAGAGCGGTGACGGCGCCGACACCGACGCGTACGCCACCACGGAGCCGTTGCACCGGTCTGGGTCGCTTGGCGTCCGCTCGCAGGTGCCAGGGGTCCACGCAGCTACCCCGGGCTGACGGTCGTGCGGGACTACCCCGGGCTGGCGTCTTTGTTGGACGCAACCGCGCCTGGGAGGTCTGGCGGGTGGAAGTGGGTGTTGCGGCGGGGTCTTCGCTGCGGGTCGATGTGTGGTGGTGGGATGAACCAGGGTCTGCCGCCGTGTGGGTCTGCGCGGATCTTCCACCGGCCTTTGTGGATCTCGGTGTGGTGGCGCCGGCACAGCAGCACCCCGTTGGTGACGTCGGTACGTCCGCCGCGGCTCCACCAGATGATGTGATGGGCCTGTGTCCACGCCGGCGGGATGTCGCAGCCGGGGGCGGTGCAGCCCCGGTCCCGGGTGGTCAGGGCCCGGCGTTGTTCGGCGGTGAACAGCCGCACCGCCCGGCCCTGC
>DASSTH010000093.1:0-5766 GCA_035708025.1 Nakamurella sp.
CTTCCGGTTGCGAGGATCAAAGTCGCGATTCGCGCCCGTTCTGCCCGATTCGCCGCAAAGTTGATCCTCGCGACGTGAAGTTGATCCTCGCGGACGGTCCTCCCTCGCGGGGGTCGTCGCGCGGTCAGTGGGGGATGGTCAGCACGACCTTGCCGATCAGGCCGCCGGCCTCCAGCGCCCGGTGTGCCTCGGCCGCGTCCCCCATGCCGATGCGCCGGCCGATCACCGGACGGACCGCCCCCGCCGCCACCAGCGGCCAGAGGCCGTCCCGCACGGCCGCGACGACCTCCGCCTTGGACCCCGGACCGGCAGCCGGCCGGGAGCGCAGCGTCGTCCCGATGACCCCGGCCCGCTTGCCCATCAGCGCGGCGATGTCCAGTTCGGCGGTGCGCCCGCCCTGCATGCCGATGATCACCAGCCGGCCGCCGTCCGCGAGTGCTGATACGTTGCGCTGCAGGTACTTCGCGCCCATCAGGTCCAGGATCACATCGGCTCCGCGGCCGCCGGTCGCGCTGCGGATCTCGGCGACGAAGTCCTGCTCGGTGTAGTTGATCAGCACGTCCGCCCCCAGTGAGCGGCACGCCTGCAGCTTCTCGGCCGTGGAGGCGGTGACGGCGACCCGGGCGCCCAGCGCCTTCGCGACCTGGATCCCCATGGTGCCGATGCCGGAGGAGCCGCCATGAAGCAGCACGGTCTGCCCGGCCCGCAGTCCCGCCGTCATCACCAGGTTGGACCACACGGTGCAGGCGACCTCGGGCAATCCGGCGGCATCGATCAGGTCCACGCCGTCCGGCACCGGCAGCAGCTGGGCGGCGGGCAACACGACCCGCTCGGCGTAGCCCCCGCCCGACAACAGGGCGCACACCCGGTCGCCGACCGACCAGCCCGCACCGGCGTCACCGGCACCGACCGCGGCGATCGTGCCGGAGCACTCCAGGCCGAGGATCGTCGAAGCGCCCCGCGGCGGGTCGTAATTGCCCTGACGCTGCAACAGATCCGCCCGGTTGACGCCAGCCGCCGCCACGTCGATCAACACCTCGCTGGGGCCGGGCACCGGTTCCGGAACCTCGCCCCAGCCCAGCACCTCCGGGCCGCCGGGGCCGCTCATCGTCACCGCTCGCATGATCGCCACGCTAGCGGCAGCCGGGCTAGCCGAACCGCTCGGCCAGGAACTCGGCGAACGTCTGCTCGCCGTCCGCGTGTTCCGGAGCGAGGTTGCACCCGGCCGCCAGCGCGCCCATCATCCGCCCCGGCAACCGGACCGGCACGATCCGCCGGCGGCGCCCGGTGGCGTCCAGATACGCCCGGGCCAGCTCGGTGATGCTCAGCACCTCCGGACCGCCCAGGTCCGGCACCCGGCCGGCGGGCTCGCCGACCGCCAACTCCGCGAGCCGCCGCCCGACGTCGGCCGCCGCCACCGGCTGGATGGACAGCCCGCGCGGCACCAGCATGACCGGAGGTTTGGCCAGCCCGGCGACCAGCAGCAACGCCAACTGGTGGAACTGGGTGGCGCGCAGGATCGTCCACGGCCGTCCGGAGCGGACGACAGCCTCCTCCGCGGCCAGCTTGTGCCGGTAGTAGACCATCGGAATGCGGTCGATGCCGACGATCGAGATGTACACCAGGTGCGTGCCCGGGTCGGCGGCGTCGATCAGCGCCCGCACCACGGCGGCGTCCCGCAGCGCGCTGGTGGACACCACGATGCTGTCCACTCCGCGCACCGCGTCCGCCAGCCCGGCGCGGGTTCGGTAGTCCACCACCGACCACTGGTGTTCGAGCGACCGGCCGGCCGGACGCGGGTGCCTGCTGGCGATGCGGACCCGGTGCCCGCCGGCCGCCACGGCGGCCACCACCTCCCGGCCCAGCGTGCCCGTTCCACCCGCCACCAGCACCGTGCTCATCGCAACTCCCGCCGTCAGCCCGCCGTTCGTCCCGGTCCATCCGGGCCCAGGCCTCCAGCATGCCAGCGGGTGCGGCCACCGCTAGGAGGGTGGCGGATCCCGTTCCAGCATCGACGTGATGGTCACCTTGGTGCTGTCCATCCACACATCCGAGTATTCGATCGGCCGGCCGCCGGTGGCATACGTCACCTGTTCCACGTACAGCACCGGTTCGCCGACCGAGGTCTCCAGGGCGCGCGCCACCTCGCGGTCGGCCCGCCGCGCGCTGAAGGTTCGCCGGCCCCGCGCGATCGGTATGCCGTAGCGGATCTCCAACGTCTCGAACAGCGACTCCTGGGCGAAGTCGATCTCCTCGATGCCCGGGCAGCGATCCGCTCGCACGTAGTTCACCACGTATGCGAGCGGGCCCCGACGCCCGCGCAGCACCCGCTCCAGGCGCAGCGCCGGGGTGCTGCTGTCCGCATCCAGCAGCGCCTGCACCGCCAGTGGTATCCGCTCCAGCCGGGACCCGAGGACCTGCGTGCGGAACTCGAAGCCCTGTGCCCGGAAATCCTCGGCCAGGGTCCGGAACCGTTGCGCGATGGAGGGTTCCATGGCGCCGGCGGCCACGAACGTGCCCCGACCGCGGATCTGGGTGAGCAGTCCCTCGCGGGTCAGCCCGACCAGCGCCCGGCGCAGCGTGCCGCGGTTCACGCCCAGCCGGTCCGCCAGGATGGGTTCGGTGGGCAACCGGCTGCGGGCCGGCCACCGGCCGGTGACGACGTATTCCCGCATGGCCTGTTCGATCTGCCGGTGCAGCGGCTCGTCGCCGTCCCGGTTCAGCTCGATGTCGAGGGGCAGCTCGGCTCCGGAGTCGCTGGTCGGCGCATCCGGTGGGCTGGGCATCGGCCGGCTCGGCTCAGTACCCGGATCGGTCGGCGGCCGCGCCGGCGCCGCCGGTGACGATGGACACCCCGGAACTGGTGCCCAGCAGCACCGCTCCGGCATCCAGCAGCGAGACGGCCTGCTCCAGGCCGGTGATCCTGCCCGAGGCCTTCACCCGCACTCCGTCCCTGGCCCGTCCCACCAGGTAACCGACGCTGGCGGGGTTGGCCACTTCGATCGCGCCGCTACTGGCATTCTTCAGGTAGGCGGCCCCCGCGTCCATGGCTAGATCCACGGCGAGGTCCCGCTCCGCCGGGGTGAGCAGCGGCAGTTCCAGCATCACCTTGACCGGAATGCCGGCCGCCACCACGCCGGCGATGTCGTCGGCGAACTCGCGATGCATGCCGCTGCGCAGCCAGCCGATCTGCACCCCGATGTCCAGTTGGTCGGCACCGGCCTCGGCGATCGACCTGGCCTCGGCGGCCTTGCCGGCGGACGTCATCACCCCCACCGTGGGGAAGTCGAGGGCGGATGCCACCTGCACCCCCGTTCCGCGGAGCACCTGCACGGCCAGCGGGACCCAACTGGCCGGCACCATCGCGGCGTTGAACCCGTATTCGGCGGCCTGCTCGCAGTGCGCCACCAGCTCGTCGCGGGTCAGCCCGGCGGAGATCCTGGTGTGCTGGATGTAGGGCGCCAGGGAGCGTGGCTCAGCGGCGGAGTAGGGCGAGGTGTCGGTCACTGTCGGTCCTTTTCGTCTCGATGTCTCGACCGGCTGCCGGTCTGGCTGGTTCGTGCTGCGGCGGTCGGAGGTGTGGAGCGGGTCAGGGAGAGCCGTCGGCCGGCAGCAGCGGAGCCAGGTCGCCGGGCGTGGGCAGGCCGGGGATGACCTCGGGCCGGCTGACCGCGAAGGCCCCCGCGGCCACCGCGAACCCGGCGGCCCGGGTGGGCGGCCAGCCGCGGCACAGCGCGACCGCCAGCGCGGCGTTGAACGCGTCGCCGGCCCCGGTGGTGTCCACGATCGCCGGCGGAGTCACCGGAGGCACGTGGGTGCGGACCCCGGACGGCTCGTCCACCCAGGCGCCGGCGGATCCCGCGGTGAGCACCACCGTGCCGGAGTAGCGCTGCCGCAGCCGGTCCAGCACCTGCTGCGGGTCCGCCGCCGCATTGGCTCCGGCCAGTAGTCGGCCCTCGCCCAGGTTCGGGGTCAGGTAGTCCACCAGCGGCCAGGCCGGGTCCGGCAGGTCGCGGGCCGGCGCCGGGTTGTACAGGGTGCGCACGCCGTGCGCGCGTGCGGTGCGCAGGGCCGCCACCACGGTCTCGACCGGGATCTCGTTGCAGACCATCAGCAACTGCGACTCGGCGATGGCCTCGGCGAAGCCCGCGACGTGCTGCGGGGTGAGCAGGTCCAGCGCCCCGGGGGCGATCACGATGCGGTTCTCGCCGTCCGGTTCCACCAGGATCACCCCGACCATGGTGGCCGCATCGACGGTGACGACATCCTCGTGCCGCACGCCCTCGGACTGCCACAGCCGCCGCGCGGCGGCGCCGAAGTCGTCGTCACCGACTGCGGCGAGCAGCCGGACGCGGGCCCCCAGCCGGGCGGCCCCCACCGCCTGGTTGGAGCCCTTGCCGCCCGGACCCGCGGAGAACACGCCGCCGCCCAGGGTCTCGCCGCGGTCCGGCATGCGGTCCAGCCGCATCGTCATCCCGGTGCCGTAGCTGCCCACCACCGCGATGCGGGGCGGCGACGTACTAGACATGCACTCAACATAACGGGACGATAAGGTCGCCGTCCATCCCGTGTGCAGCGGGAACGGGTCTGGACATGAAGTAGACATACAATCGGGGGGAAGCCCATCGCCCCATACCCGTCGCGGGTTGTCCCGACGGAATCCGAGGAGTTCCCGTGCCGGTTCCCCTGGTCATCGACACCGACACCGCCCAGGACGACTGCGTGGCGCTGCTGGTCGGCCTGCTGGACCCGGCCGCGGAGCTGATGGCGGTGACGATGGTCGCGGGCAACGTCGGGTTCGACCAGCAGGTCCGCAACGCGTTTCTCACCATGGCCGTCGCCGGGCGGCTGGGCGAGGTACCGGTGTACCTCGGCTGCCGGCAGCCGTTGGTGCGGCCGTGGGTGAGCGCGGAGAACGTGCACGGTGACGGGGTCGGCGGGCTGCGCATCGACATGGCCGGATGCGCGCCGGAACGCGAGCACGCCGTGGACGCGCTGATCCGGTTGGCCGCGGAGCACGCCGGCGAGCTGTGCATCGTGGCCATCGGTCCGCTGACCAACATCGCGATGGCCGCCGCCAAGGATCCCCGCTTCGTCGGCAACGTCAAGGCGCTGTACGTGATGGGCGGTTCCAACAACGGCCGCGGCAACATCACCGCCGCGGCGGAATTCAACTTCTACGTCGACCCGGAGGCCGCCAAGGCCGTGATGGCGGCCGGGTTCCGGCTGGTCATCGTGCCCTGGGACCGGCTCACCCTGCGCGACGCGGTGTTCGGCCAGCAGCGGCTGGACGCGATCGCCGCGGCCCGCACCCCCTTGTCGGAGTTCTTCACCCGCATCGTGGCCGCCACGCTGGACTTCGACCGCAGCGTCGGCATCGACGGCTCTACCCACCCGGACTCGCTGACCGCCGCCGTGCTGCTGCACCCGGAACTGGTGACGGCCAGCGGCCGGTATCACGTCGACGTGGAGGCCGGCTCGGAGCTGACCCGCGGCTACTCGGCGATGTCCTGGGGCGTGCACGGGCTGGCGCCCACCACGACGGTGATCGAAGCGGTGGACTCGGACGGGTTCTTCGGCTACATCAGGGATCTGCTGGCCAGGCCGAACGAGCCGTCCCGGCAGGTGCTGGACCCGGAGACCGGGGCCTGACGGGGATGCCCTGCACGGCCCTTTGACTTTGCTCCAGCCCGTGGAGCAAAGTCAAAGGGCGCGGAACAGCACCACTCCGAGGTGGGATCACCCCGACACGGGGCGGAGCGCGGC
>DASSTH010000094.1:0-7009 GCA_035708025.1 Nakamurella sp.
GGTGGTCACCCGGCCGCTGCGGTCGGGGCGCTGACGCTCCTGCATCCGGGCGATCCACTCGTCGAACGGGCCGTTGCCGGTGCGCGCCCGGACCGCCTCGTTGATCGCCATCAGCCGCTCGGCGGAGAAGCCGCCGTGGTAGTACAGCTTGAGCACCTGCCAGGGCGCACCGGCTTCCGGGAATGCGTCCGGGTCGCCGGCCGCCTCGAAGGCGGCCATCGACACCACGTGGCAACGGATGTGGTCCGGGTGCGGGTAGCCACCCTGCTCGTCGTAGGTGATCATGACGTGCGGCCGGAAGGCGCGCACCACCTTGACCAGCGCCTCGGTCTCCGCCTCCGGGTCCAGGGCGCCGAAGCAGCCCTCCGGCAGTTGCCAGGTCTCCGGCGGCCCGTCGTGGTAGCCGGAGTCCTCGAAGCCCAACCAGACGTGGTCGACGCCCAGGATGTCGGCCGCCTTGGCCATCTCGCGGCGCCGGATCTCCGACATCGCCTCCTCGGTCACCACGTACTTCGGGTTCAGGATGTCGCCGCGCTCCCCGCCGGTGCAGGACACCACCATCACGCCCACACCGTCGTTAGAGTACTTGGCCAGGGTGGCGGCGCCCTTGCTGGACTCATCGTCCGGGTGGGCGTGCACCGCCATCAGCCGCAGCGGCGCGGCGGCCGCACGCTCGGAGCGCTCCCGCACCGCATCGGACACCTGCTCTGCCTGCGCCAGCGCCGTGTCCGTGATGGAGCGTCCCGATTGTTCCACGGCCGGGTCCGCCCCGGCGTGGTTCGGGAATGCGTCGTTCACCTGCGTCGATCCTTCCGCCTGATCCCGCGTGCGGGCGCCGTTCGATGGTCCCGCCGACCCATTGTCCCCCGCGCCCGGCCCGCCGGCCTCCGCCCCCGGCAACCACCCGGTGGAGTGAAATCCAGGGTTGGCGGGAGCAACGCCGTGGTAAACTGCTCGGTAGCTACGCGGCTCCTGCGGGGGCCGCGATGTCGTCTGTACAGGTCTCGGCGGCTGTTCGGTCCTGCCCGGGCGACGCAGCCAGCCCTGTCCGACGTCCGGATGCCGTCTGCGGTTCGGGCGCCCGCCGGACAGTCAATATCTACCAGGCCCGCGCAGCCATCCCGGCCGCGCGGGCCGCACGCAATAGTGAGGAGTGATCATGACCGGAGCCGGCGAAACCTGGCTGACCCAGGACGCCTACGACCGCCTCAAGGCCGAGCTGGACGAGCTGGTGGCGCAACGGCCGGTCCTCGCGGCCGAGATCAACGCCCGCCGCGAGGAGGGCGACCTGAAGGAGAACGGCGGTTACCACGCGGCCCGCGACGAGCAGGGCAAGCAGGAGGCACGGATCCGTCAGCTCCAGGAGCTGTTGCGCAGCGCCAAGGTGGGTGTGCGGCCCGCGGATGACGGCGTCGTCGAGCCCGGCATGGTGGTGACCATCTCCTACGACGGTGACGACGAGGACCAGGAGACGTTCCTGCTCGGCTCCCGCGAGGAGGGCGCGCACGGCTCGCTGCAGGTGTACTCGCCGCAGTCGCCGTTGGGCGCCGCGATCCTGGGCGCCACGCGCGGCGAGGCCCGCGAGTACGAGCTGCCCAGCGGCAAGATCCAGAAGGTGACCGTGCTGGACACCAAGCCGTTCGGCGGCTGAGTCCACGGTTGGTGGCTGGGGGGCGGTGGGTCCGGTCGGGCCCGCCGCCCCTCAGCGTCTTTCCGGCGCATTCCGGTGCGTTCGCCCGGCTCCGGGCAGATTCCGGCTCGTTCCGAGCGGGTTTGTTTCCGGGGGGACCACAGGGGACCGCCGGGCGGGTGCTCAGTCCTCCGGGACGACCCGCAGGCCGGCGGTGGCGAGCGCGCCGATGAGTTCCTCGGCGTGATCGTGCCCCCGGCATTCCAGCCGCAGGCTCACCTGTACGTCCCCGAGCCGCAGGCCGGCGCCGACGCGCGAGTGCACCACGTCCACCACGTTGCCGCCCAGTTCGCCGATCAGGGTCAACAGCCGGGCCAGTGACCCGGGCCGGTCCGGGATGTCGATGCGCAGCGAGAGGAACCGTCCCGCGGAGACCAGGCCGTGTTGGGTGACGTGCAGCAGCACCAGCGGGTCGATGTTGCCCCCGGACAGCACCGCCACCACCGGCGGGCGGAACGCCTGGGGGTTGGCCAGGATCGCCGCGACGGTGGCCGCTCCGGCGGGCTCGACCACCAGCTTGGCCCGTTCCAGGCACAGCAGCATGGCCTGGGACAGCTCGCCCTCGGACACCGTGACGACGTCGTCCACCAGCTCCGAGACGTGCTGGAAGGTCAACGCGGACGGTTCCCCGACGGCGATGCCGTCGGCCAGCGTCGACATGGTGCGCAGCCGGACCGGGTGCCCGGCCGCCAGCGAACCCGGCCAGGCCGCGGCCTGCTCGGCCTGCACCCCCACCACCCGCACGTCCGGCCGCTGTCCCTTGACGGCCGCCGCGATGCCGCTGATCAGCCCGCCGCCGCCGGCCGCCACCACCACCGTGGCCACATCCGGGACCTGTTCCAGGATCTCCAGCCCGACGGTGCCCTGGCCGCGCAGGATGTCCGGGTGGTCGAAGGGGTGCACCAGCACGGCACCGGTGTCGGCGGAGAACCGGCGCGCCTCGGCCAATGCCTCCTCGATGTTCTCCCCCACCAGGTGCACCGTCGCGCCGTACGCCCGGGTAGCGGCCAGCTTCGCGATGGACGCGCCGACCGGCATGTACACCGTGGCCGTGGTGCCCAGCATGCGGGCCGCCAGCGCCACACCCTGCGCGTGGTTGCCCGCGGACGCCGCGACCACCCCGGCGGCCCGTTCGGCGTCGGTCAGCCGGGAGATCCGCACGTACGCACCGCGGATCTTGAAGGACCCGGTGCGTTGCAGGTTCTCGCACTTCAGGTGCACGGGTCCGCCGACCAGGTTCTGCAGTGGCCGGGAGGACTCCATCGGGGTGTACCGCACCACGCCGGCGAGCAACTCGGCGGCCTCACGGATCTCGCCGATGCTCACCTGACCGCTGAGCTGTTCCATGATTGCTGATCCTGCCAGCGACCGGGATCGGCGGATCACCGGCGTGCCGGGCGTGCTCCGGCGCCTGGCCCGGCTGCGGTCAGTCCGGGTGCGGCCAGTACGCCTGCGGCTGTAGCACCACCGCGGCCGCGCCCACCAGACCGGCGTCGCCGCCGAGCATGGCCGGCACCACCCTGGGCAGCGCGGCGAAGTCCAGCGCCGCGTGCCGGGCGTAGCCGTCGGCGATCGGGTCGAACAGCACCGAGCCGGCCGCGGCCACCCCGCCGCCGACCACCACCACGTCCAGGTCCAGCAGCGTCACCGCCCCGGCGACCGCCATCCCGATGGCCTCACCGGCCCGGCGGAACGCGGCCAGCCCCACCGGGTCTCCGGCCCACGCCGCCTGGGCGGCCCGGGCGGCGGTGTCCAGCGCGGCGCCGCCCGGCTGCGCGGCGGCCCAGGCGGCGATGGCGGTACCGCTGGCGATCGCCTCCAGGCAGCCGGTGCCACCACAGGTGCAGCGTGGGCCGTCCGGGTCGACCGGCACGTGACCGATGTGCCCGGCGTTGCCGGTGGTGCCGGGCAGCACCCGGTCGTCCAGGATGAGCCCGCCGCCCACGCCGGTGGACACCACCATGCCGAGCACGTTGCGCCGTCCGCGGGCCGCGCCGCGCCAGTGCTCGGCCACCGCCACCGAGACCGCGTCACCGAACATCCGCACCGGCAGCCGGTACCGCTCGGCCAGCCGGTGTCGCAGCGGGAAGCCGCGCCAGCCGGGGATGTTGACCGGCGAGACGGTGCCCGCCGGCAGGTCCATCGGCCCGGCGGTCGCCACCCCGATGCCGGGCAGTTCGGAGATGTCGTCCGGGTCGATGCCGCCGGCGTGCAGCACGTCGTCCACCGCGCCGGTCAGCGCGGCGAACAGTTCCTCCGGATCGTCGGTGCCCGGCGTCGGCACGCGTTGCGCGCAGGCGATCTCCCCCAGCCCGGTGACCAGCGCCGCGCCGAGCTTGGTCCCACCGATGTCGATCGCCAGTGCCCGCATGATCGCCGATTCTGCCGGATCGGTGTCGGCTCCGGGTCAGGCTGCCGGATCGGCGGCGGCTCCGGGTCAGGCCAGTGCGTCCGACAGGTCCGCCAGCAGGTCCTGGACGTCCTCGATACCCACCGAGAGCCGGATCAGGTCGGCCGGCACCTCCAGCGTGGAGCCGGCGACGCTGGCGTGCGTCATCAGGTGCGGGTGCTCGATCAGCGACTCCACCCCGCCCAGCGACTCACCCAGGGTGAACAGCCGGGTGCGCGAGCAGACCTTGACCGCCTCCTCCACCCCGCCGACCACGGTGAAGGACACCATCCCGCCGAACCGGCGCATCTGCCCGGCCGCGACCCGGTGTCCGGGGTGGCCGTCCAAGCCCGGGTAGTAGACCCGGCCCACCTTGGGCAGCGTGGTCAGCAGCTCCGTCACCGCCTCGGCGTTGTCGCAGTGCCGGTCCATCCGCACGGCCAGGGTCTTCAGACCGCGCAGCGTCAGCCACGCGTCGAACGGCCCCGCCACCCCGCCCATCGACTTGGCGTGGAACGCGAACGCCTCACCCAGGGCGTCGTCACCGGTGATCAGGGCACCGCCGATGACGTCGGAGTGCCCGCCGATGTACTTGGTGGTGGAGTGCAGCACGACGTCCGCCCCCAGGCCGAGCGGGGTCTGCAGGTAGGGCGAGGCAAAGGTGTTGTCCACCACCAGGATCGCGCCGGCCGCATGGGCGATGTCGGCCAACGCGGCGATGTCGGCGATGCCCAGCAGCGGGTTGGTGGGGGTCTCGCACCAGATCATCCTGGTGGCCGGGGTGAGCGCCGCCCGGACCGCGTCCAAATCTGCCAGCGGCACCGGGGTGTGCGCGAGACCCCAAGGCACGCCGATCTTGTCAATCAACCGGAAGGTGCCGCCGTAGGCGTCGTTGGGAATGATCAGGTGATCCCCGGGGCGCAGCACCGCCCGGATCAGCGCGTCCGCGGCGGCCATGCCGCTGGCGAACGCGTGCCCGTGCCGGCCACCCTCCAGGCTGGCCAGCGCCGACTCCAGTGCGGTGCGGGTGGGGTTGCCGGCCCGTGAGTAGTCGTAGCCGGCCCGGGTGACGCCGACCTGGTCCTGCGCGTAGGTGGACGTCTGGTAGATGGGCACCGTCACCGCCCCGGTCAACGGATCGGGGTCCTGGCCGGCGTGGATGGCCCGGGTGGCGAACCCGTCCGTGACGGGGCCGGCGGGCACGACGCCGTCGGTGACGGGGCCGGCGGGCACGACGCCGTCCGTGACCGGGCCGGCGGGCACGACGCCATCGGTGACGGGTTCATCCGGGCGGGCGCTGTCCGAAGAGGTTTCGCTCACCTGCCCACCATAGGTGTCCACTGCCAGGCTCCGAAAAGTCGCTCCTCGATGACGCTGTCCGGTGCGTTTCCGCAGGTCGCGGCTCGAGGGCGGCGATCGAGTGGTGACTTTTCGGCGGCTGTCGCGGAGCGGGCGGGTTGGCGGACGGTGGCGGAGCGAGGCGGGTCGGCGGACGGTGGCGGGGCGGGGCGGGTCGGCGGAGGGTGGCGGAGCGGGGCGGGGCGGCGGACAGTTGCGTCCTGCTGACTGCGCGTTACGCGCAATCTGCAGGGACGCAACGGCTGGCTGGGGTCAGTGCCCCGTGGGACCGGCGGCCGGTCCGATCGGCACCGTGCCGATGGGCGTCTCGCCGGTGGGCGGCGGCAGCCGGTGCACCCAGCGCCGGGTGGCCGGCAGCAGCGCCAACCCCAGGACCACCACCCCGCCCCAGTACAGCGGCCACTGGTCCACCGTCTGCGCGTAGTGGTAGCTGAGGTGGGCGACGACGGTGATCACCAGCGCGAGCAGCGCCCCGAAGGCGACCGCCTTGCGTCCCTTGCGCAGCACGACCGGCAGGCTGCCCGCAACCAGGAAGATCACCGCGGCGGCCCAGCCCACGCCGGTCACCAGCAACTCGGCGGGGACGTCCTCCGGCTGTGTGCCGTGGGACATCAACTGGGCCGCGTCCCGGATGCGGTAGGACGCGGCGAATCCGAGGATCCAGGACAGGATCAGCGCGGTCGTCACGGTCATCGAGCCGGCGACCGCGGCCCGCAGGTCGTCCTCGGGCGGCGACTCGTACGGAGCCGGGTAGATCGACATGCCAGCAGCCTGTCAGGAACCGACCGCGGGGGGAAGGGGCCGCGGCCGCAGGCATTCGGGCCGGGCTGCGTCACCCCTAGGCTGGCGGCAAGCATCACCGAGTCCGAGGAGCCCGCATGTCGCGCCGCAGCACCGCCGTCATCTCCCGCGCCAAGGGCGAGCCGGTCGAGCTCGTCACCATCTCGGTTCCCGATCCAGGGCCGGGCGAGGCCGTGGTGAATGTGCAGGCCTGCGGCGTGTGCCATACCGACCTGCACTACCGGGAGGGCGGCATCGGAGACGACTATCCGTACCTGCTGGGGCACGAGGCCGCCGGCGTGGTGGAGGCGGTCGGCGACGGCGTCACCGATGTCTCCCCCGGGGACTACGTCATCCTCAATTGGCGCGCGGTGTGCGGGCAGTGCCGGGCGTGCCGGCGTGGCCGCCCGTGGTACTGCTTCAACACGCACAACGCCCGTCAGAAGATGACCTTGGAGGACGGCACGGAGCTGTCGCCGGCGCTGGGCATCGGAGCGTTCGCCGATTACACCCTGGTGGCCGCCGGACAGTGCACCAAGGTCGACCCGGCCGCACCGGCCACGGTCGCCGGGCTGCTGGGCTGCGGCGTGATGGCCGGGCTGGGCGCCGCGATCAACACCGGGGGCGTGGGGCGGGGCGACTCGGTCGCCGTGATCGGTTGCGGCGGGGTGGGCGCGGCGGCCATCGCCGGGTCCCGGCTGGCCGGCGCCGGCACCATCATCGCCGTCGACCTGGACGACCGGAAGCTCGCCACCGCAACCGAACTCGGCGCCACGCACACCGTCAACGGC
>DASSTH010000095.1:0-22972 GCA_035708025.1 Nakamurella sp.
GACAACCGGCCGCTGTTGCGCATCCGGATCAGCACGTCCCGTTCGATGTGCACGATCTCCTGCTGCCAGCGGCGCAGCACCGCCAGGGTCGGCAGCGGGGGCACCTCAGCGCCCGCAGCACCGTCCCCTGACGCCAGATCCCCCGGTTCACCAGCGTCCCGGTCACCGGGGCCGGCATCGGTCGGGGCCAGCTCAGCCGACCCGGCGTCACCCGCCTCGCCGTCGGCCGGATCCTCCTCCTCGGAGTCGGCGTCCCGGCCCCAACTGCGCCAGTCCCGCAGCGCCGCCCACCGGTGCATCATCCGCACCTGTTCCGGCGGGCTGCCGGTGCGCCGCGCCACCTCCTCGATGCGTGCCGCGATCGCCTCGCTGGCCTCCCGCCGGGCGGCCTCCCGCTCGGCCTGCTCCTGCTCGGCCGGGTCGGCGTCGATGTGCAGCCGGCGCACCACGGCGGGTAGCGAGAGTCCTTGGACCAGCAGCGTTCCCACGATTACGGCCACCGTGCAGGTAAGCAGCACGGCCCGCCCCGGGGTGTCCAACGGCAGCGTCTGGGCGGCCGCCAGCGAGATCACCCCGCGCATCCCGGACCAGGACACCACAGCCAGGTTCTTGGCCCGCTCGGCACTGTGCGGCCGCCACAGCCCGGCCACCAGCGCCCCCAGCCACACCCATACCGGGCGCACCACGATGGTGGTCGCCAGCACGGCGATGATCGCCAGCAGCACGTGCGGCGCGGAGGCGTCGACGGCGGTGACGATCGCCCACAGTTGCAGCCCGATCAGGGCGAACACCGCCCCCTCCACCGCGAAGCGCAGCGCACCCCAGGTCGCGGTCTCGGTCAGCCGCACCCGGGCCGGCAGGTCGACCGGCGACCGGAAGCCCAGCAGCAGACCGGCGGTCACCACCGCCAGCACACCGGACGCCCGGATCTCCTCGCCCACCAGGTACGCCAGGAACGGGGTGAGCAGCGACAGCACCGTCACCGTCAGCGGCGCACCCACCAGCCGGCGCACCGCCGACAGCACCCCGCCCACCACCAGCCCGGCCAGCACTCCCCCGGCCACCGCCCAGGCGAACTGCCCGGCCGCCGGTCCCCAGGCGATGGCGCCGGTGCCGAACGCGGCCACCGCCACCCGCAGGATGGTCAGCGAGGCCGCGTCGTTGAACAGCGACTCGCCCTCCAGCACCGACATCACCGTGCGCGGCAGCCCCACCCGGCGGCCGATCGCGATGGCGGACACCGCATCCGGCGGCGCCACGATCGCGCCCAGTGCCAGTGCCGCCGGGAACGGGATGGACGGCAGCAGCGCGTGCACCACGAACGCCACCGCGAAGGCCGTCGCCAGCACCAGCGCGAAGGCCAACTGCACGATCGGCCGGACCAGCCGTTTGATGGCCACCACTCCGGACTCCACGGCGGCGGCGTACAGCAGGGGCGGGATGATCACGCTGAGCATCAGGTGCGGGTCCAGCGCGAACTCCGGCACGCCGGGGATGAACGACACCCCGAATCCCGCCGCCAGCAACAGGATCGGCGCCGGAACGCGGGCGTAGCCGGCCAGCCGGGTGACGGCCAGCACGCCGGCCACCAGGCCGATCACCGCCCACAGTTCAGGCACGACGCGGCACCCCGCGGCGCGGGAGTCCCTGCGGCTGCCTGATCATCCGGTCACCAGGCGAACCATCCGACACCCCCGTGCCAGTGCCGCCCGGCGGCCAGGTGATCGAGCACCGCGCGCTCCAGCCGGGTGCGCCGCGGTTGCCGGTCCAGCGGGACCGTGGGGTTGCCGAACACGAATCGCAGGGTCGACTCGTCGTCGGCATCCGGCCGGTACGCCGGGGTGAACCGGCGGGCGAACGCGACGATGTTGGAACTGGCCGGCAGGTAGTCGGCGAGTTGCGGGTCCAGCAGCCAGGACCGGCACACCGCGACCGCCGGCCGGTCGTCCGGGTAGTGCCTGCCGAAGAACTCGTGCGCCGCGGCGAACGAGAGGTCGCATGACGGTGGGTCCATCGGGCCGTAGTAGCGCGGAATGTGCACGCCGATCGCCGGGTCGCCGACGGCTGCGTGCGGTGACGGGGAATCCGGTGCGGCGGCGATCGCCGCTGCGGTTCGCCGGCCCAGTCCGGTGCGCTCGAACTGCAGCCGCCCGAGCTGGTACAGGTTCCCGGTGAGATGCAGCCGGCACCAGGCGATGTCGGAGAATCCGCCGTGCCCGTAGGTCAACCGGTGCACCGCCACGTTGCGGCCGATGTCGGCCAGCGTGGCCCGACCGATACCGTCCGGGATACCCAGCCGCCGATGGTGCTCGCGGGTCGACGGCAACACGGCCAAGGCCAGGAACAGGAAGAAGTACCGATCGGCGGGGGGAGCCGCGGCGTCGGTGACGGGATCGTCCAGCGGCACCGCGTCCCGGGTGCCGACAGCGTCCAGCAGCTGCCCAGTGTTGCGCTCCAGGCGTTCCCGCCGCTGGCCGGTCAGCACCTGGGGTCGCGCGGTGAGGATCTCGTCGATGTCCTCGTGCGGCACCGCGATGGCCAGCAGCTCCTGCACCAGGTCGGCACCCTCCGGGATCACCGCGTCCAGGTCCGGCGGATCGGGCGGGGCGGCACGGTGGGGCACGGGGATCATCTTCCCAGCGTCGTCCATCGCAGTCGTGTGCCCCAGGCAGCGCCCTGGCGCTGGCTCGCACACACGACCCCCGCGGAGGGTGGGATGGCCGTCAGCCCAGGGCGGCCTTGACCGCGGCCGCGATCCGAGCGCCCTCGGCGCGTCCGCCCGCCTTGGCCTGCACGGCCTTGATCACCTGGCCCATCTGCCGCATGGTCGGCGCGGCCCCGGTCCCGGCGGTCACCTCGTCGATCGCCCGGCCCACCAGCGCGGTAAGTTCATCGTCGGTCAGTTGCGCCGGCAGGTACCCGGACAGCACGGCGATCTCCGAGCGCTCCTTGGCCGCCAGCTCCGCGCGCCCGGCGCCCTCGTACACCTCGGCGGCCTCGGTGCGCTTGCGCACCTCGCGGGTGAGCACGGCGACCACCTCGTCGTCGGTGAGCCGGCGGGCCGACTCCCCGGCCACCTCCGCGTTGGTGATCGCGGCCAGCGCCATCCGCAGCGTGCCGGTGGTGACGGTGTCGCGGGCCTTCATTGCGGCTGTTAGGTCCGACCGGATGCGTCCCTTGAGCCCGGCTGCCTGCTGATCCTGCTCGCTCATGGTCAGGCCCCTCGGATGTCGGCGTCGCGGTCGACCATCACGGTATCCGCCTGCCGTGGATCGCTCGTGGCGTACCGCCGGCAGCCCACCGGCGGTGGGGCCCCACCAGGGGTTGACACCGCCAGCTATAGCTATTAGCCTTTTAGTTATGACAAACACCGAATCGCTTCCCACCCAGTACCTGGACCGCCCCGGCGGCCGCATCGCCTTCGACGTCGCCGGGCCGGCGGACGGCCACCTGGTGGTGTGCATCCCCGGCATGGGCGACCTGCGCAGCACCTTCCGGCACCTGCGCCCGGAGTTGGTCAAGGCCGGCCATCGGGTCGCCACCATGGACCTGCGCGGCCATGGCGACAGCGACGCCAGCTTCGACGCCTACGACGACGAGGCGGCGGCATCCGATGCGGTCGCCCTGATCGAGCACCTCGGCGGGCCGGCGGTGCTGGTCGGCAACTCGATGGGCGCCGGGGCGGCCGTCATCGCCGCGGCGCAGCGCCCCGACCTCGTCACCTCCCAGGTGCTGATCGGTCCGTTCGTGCGGGCCGTCGAGCTGCCCGCCCTGATGCGCTGGGCCTTCCGGCTGGCCATGGCCGGCCCGTGGTCCACCCGGGTGTGGCTGGCCTACCTGCCCACGCTGTACCCGTCACGGCGGGGCGAGGACTTCCAGCAGCACCGAGCGGAGATCGCCGCGGCACTGCGCCGGCCGGGCCGGGCGCGCGCGTTCCGGCGCACCACCCGCACCGACCACACTCCGGCCTGGGAAGCCGCACGACGGGTGCGCATTCCCACCCTGGTGGTGATGGGCAGCAAGGACCCGGACTTCCCGGATCCGGCCGCCGAGGCGGAGCTGGCAGCCCGCACACTGGGCGGGACCGTGCTGATGGTGGATGGCGCCGGGCACTACCCGCAGTCGGAGTTCGCCGAGCTGACCGGCCCGGCGGTGGTGCAGTTCCTGGCCGGGGCGACGCACCGTGCCTAGGGCCGGACTCACCCCGGACCGGGTCGCCCGGGCCGCCGCCGACCTGGCCGACGAGCGCGGCTGGGAGCAGCTCACCCTGGCGGCCGTGGCGGACAGCCTCGGGGTGCGGCAGCCCAGCCTGTACAAGCACGTCGCGTCGCTGGCCGCGCTGCGTCGCATGGTCAGCCGGCTGGCGGTGACCGAACTCGGGGAGCGACTGATGTCCGCGGTGGCCGGCCGGTCCGGCACCGACGCCCTGCAGCAGTTGGCGGCGGCCTATCGGCGGTACGCGCACGAGCGGCCGGGCCGGTACGCGGCGAGCGTGGTGGCCCCCGCCCCCGGGGACGACGAGCACGCCCGGGTCGGTGAGGCGATCATCGCGACGATCGCCGCCGTGCTGCGCGGCTATCACATCGGTGACGGACCCGCCGACGAGTCGGTGCTGCATGCCATCCGGGCCCTGCGCGCGGTGCTGCACGGCTTCGTCGCGCTGGAGGCGGCCGGCGGGTACGCGCTCGCGCTGGATCTGGACGAGAGCTATCGCCGGCTGGTGGACGGCTTCGACGCCGCGCTGCGCCGCCAGGCGGAACAGCCGCGGGACGCCGGCACGCCCGTCGGCGCGACGACCGTGCGGGGTGCCCGGTGATCGCGGCACTGGCCTGGGCGAACCTGACCGCGACGTTCCTGGTCGAGCTGGCGGGCCTGGCCGCGTTCGGCGTGTGGGGCGCGCAGGCGGTGTCGCCGGTCGTCGGGCGCTGGACGCTCGCGATCGCGATGCCCCTGCTGGTGGCCGTCGTGTGGGGGCTGTTCTGCGCCCCGAGGTCCGCCGTGGCGCTGCCCGGCCCGGCGGTCGCGGCTATCAAGCTGGTCCTGCTGGCCGCGGCGGTGCTGGCGCTGGTGCTGGCCGGCCACCTCCGATGGGCCCTGGTGCTGGCGGCGGTCGCGCTGGCCACAGCCCTGCTGGTCCGGGTGCTGCCGGACGTCGCGGTCGGCTGACCGACGGTCGAACGCCGGCTGACCGACGGCAGACCGAAGGCCGAACGACGGTTGACCGACGACTGAGCGACGGCTGGGAACCATCACGGTCGGTGCCGTTCGCGCCCCGCGCGTGCCGTCACCGTCAGGAAAACAGCGCATTCATGTCGGCGTACGGGATGCCGCCGGCCAGCCCGCGGTAGCTGCCCTCGCCGAGCAGTTCCGTCACCGCCCGCCGCGCTGCGGCGAAGACGGCCGCGCCCAGCGAGGAGCCGGTGGAGATGCGGGCGACGCCGGCGGCGGCCAGCTCGGCGACCGGCGGCGACATCGGCCCGACCAGGATGTTCACCGGCCCGCCAATCGCGGCGGTGAGCCGGCCGATCAGCTCGAGATCGGCGACCCCCGGCACGAAGATGCCGCTGGCCCCGGCGGCCAGGAACGCCTCGGCGCGGCGCAACGTCTCGTCGAACCGGCCCGCGGGTTCGCCGACCTCGGCCAGGTAGACGTCTGTGCGCGCGTTGATGTACAGCGGCACCCCGGCCCGGTCCGCGGCGGCCCGGGCCACCTGCACCCGATGGGCCGCCACGTCCACCGGCCACAGCGGGTCGCCACCGGAATCCTCCAGGTTGATCCCGACCGCACCGGCGCCCAGCAGCGCATCGATGGTGGCGGCCAGATCGTCGTCACCGTCGCCGTATCCGGTCTCCACGTCGGCGGTGACGGGGACCTCGACGACCGCGGCGATCCGGGCGACCGCGCCGACCGCCTCGTCCCTGCTGAGCACGTTCCCGTCGGACCGGCCCAGGCACCAGGCGACCGCCGCGCTGCTGGTGGCGATGGCCGCGGCGCCGGCCTGCTCGATGATCCGGGCGGAGGCGGCATCCCAGGCGTTAGGCAGCAGCAGCGGCCGGCCCGGCACGTGCAGACTGGTGAACAGTTCGGCTTTCGGGGCGTTCGGGTGGCTCACGGATCCAGTCATAGCGCACTCCGCCGACACCCGCACCGCGGACGCGCCCCCGGCCCGCATGGATCAACTAGCCAAGCATGGATGAAGCTCGCCGATGTGTGACGGCTGTGACAGGTGGGACCACTTTCGTCCATGCCGGCGAATGATGATCCATGCCCGGGGGCTCAGCTCAGCCGCGGGTCGCCGCCGCGTACACCACCCGGCGGGCCAGCCCATACCGGGCCGCCACCGCGTCCACCGCGTCCCGCCGGCTGGATCCGTCCGCCACCAGCGCCGCCACCTCGCCGGCCAGCGCCTGCGCGTCGGGCGCCGCGTCCGCCGCCGCATCGGCCCCGGCCACCACCAGGGTCACCTCGCCGCGCACGTCTCCTGCGCCGGCGGCCAGCGATCCGAGGGTGCCCCGACGCACCTCCTCGTAGGTCTTGGTCAGTTCCCGGCACAGCGCCGCCGGCCGGTCCGGTCCGAACGCGGCCACCATCGCATCCAGCGTCTCGCCCAGCCGGTGCACGGATTCGAAGAACACCATGGTCCGCCGCTCCCCCGCCAGCGCTGCCAACGCGCGCGTCCGCTCCCCCGCCCGGCGCGGCAGGAACCCCTCGAAGCAGAACCGGTCGCTGGGCAGGCCGGACAGCGCCAGCGCCGTCAGCACCGCGCTGGGCCCCGGCACGCTCGTCACCGGCAGTCCCGCCTCCGCCGCGGCCGCCACCAGCCGGTAGCCGGGGTCGGACACCGACGGCATGCCGGCGTCGGTGACCAGCACCACGGTCGCGCCGCCGCGGATCCGGTCCAGCAGCCCCGGGATGCGGGCGCGCTCCACCGCCTCGTAGTAGGAGACCACCTCGGCGCGGACGGTCACCTGCAGGTCGGCGGCCAGCCGGCGCAGTCGCCGGGTGTCCTCGGCCGCGATGACGTCCGCCTCGGCCAGCGCGGTCCGCAGCCCGGGCGAGGCGTCGGAGACCCGGCCCAGCGGGGTCCCCGCCAGCACCAACCGGCCCGTCCCGGCACCCGCACTCACCAGCAAACCCTACGATCGTGCCCATGGCATCCGGTTCCACCGTCGCGGATCCCGTCACCGATCCCGACCTGGCGGATCCGGACGAGGAGGAGCGTTCCCCGCTCTGGTTGGGTGCGGCCAGCGTGGAAGTGCCGGAGCGGGACGAGGAGCGGCTGGCGGATCCGGCGGATTCGGTGGTGCCGGTCGGGGTGGTGCCGCCGGCGCGCCGGCCGGTGCGCCGGTATGCCCGGTTGTTGCCGCCGTTGCCGGGTGATGTGGCCCGCGGCTGGATCGTCACCGGTGTGTTGACCCTGTTGGGCGGGATCCTGCGGTTTTGGCACCTGGGGTGGCGCACCGACGGCGGCACCCCGTTGTTCGATGAGAAGTACTACGCGGTGCAGGCCGCGGAGATGCTGCGCACCGGCGGGGTGGAGGACAACCAGGCGTACGGGGTGATCGTGCACCCGCCGCTGGGCAAGCAGTTGATCGCCGTCGGCGAGTGGCTGTTCGGCTACAACCCGGTGGGCTGGCGGTTCGCCTCGGCGGTGGCCGGCACGCTGTGCATCCTGTTGATCATCCGGGTGGTGCGGCGGATGACCCGCTCCACGCTGCTGGGCGGCATCGCCGGGATCCTGTTGATCTGTGACGGCGTCTCGCACGTGATGGCTCGCACCGCGTTGTTGGACACCTTCGTGGCGGTGTTCGTGCTGGCCGCGTTCGCCTGCCTGATCGCCGACCGGGACCAGGTCCGGGCCCGTTTGGCGGCGGCGGTGGCGGACGGGTCGATGGACCGGTTTGCCGGTGGGGTGCCGCTGGGTGCCCGGTGGTGGCGGTTCGGCTGCGGGGTGCTGCTGGGCTGCGCGACCGCGACGAAGTGGAACGGCGCCTACTGGATCATCGCGTTCGGCCTGCTGAGCGTGATCTGGGACATCTCCGCCCGCAAGCAGTACGGGCTGCGGCACCCGATCACCGCGATGTTCCGGCGGGACTTCGCCCCCTCGGTGTGGTCACTGGGCATCGTGCCGGTGCTGACCTACCTGGCCTCCTACTGGGCGTGGTTCGCCTCGGAGACCGGCTGGGACCGGCACGTGGATGCCGGCACCCCCGGGGTGATCCCGGCCGGGCTGCGCTCCCTGGTCACCATGACGTTGCAGATGCTCAAGACCACCGCGGACATCGTCACCCCCAGCAACCCTTCCGACCGGCACCCGTGGGAGTCCAAGCCGTTCGGCTGGCCGCTGTCCACTAGGCCGGTGCTGTACTACCTGTCCGGCGGGCAGGGCACCACCGGCTGCGGCGCCGGCCACGACGACTGCGTCAAACGCATCCTGCTGGTCGGCACCCCGGCGATGTGGTTCCTGGCGTTGTTCGTGGCCGGCTGGGCGTTGTGGCGGGCCATCGCCCGGCTGGACTGGCGCTACGCCGCCGTGCTGGTGGCCTACGGCGCCGGCTACCTGCCGTGGTTCGCCATCTTCGACCGGCAGATGTACTTCTTCTACATGACGCCGCTGGCCCCGTTCCTGGTCATCGGCATCACCCTGGTGCTGGGCGACATCCTCGGCCGGGGTGCCGCCCGCGCCCCGTCCAGACCCCCAGATCCGGCGGGTGCGGCTGACGCCGATGGAACCCCCGCGTCCGGGCGGCCGGGCTGGTCCCGGCCGCGCACCCTGCCCCGGCACGCCGTCGGCATCGAACGCCGGCTGACCTCCGTCGCCGTGGTCGCCATCTACGTCGGGCTGGTGGCCGCCAACTTCATCTGGCTCTGGCCCATCCTGATGGGCGACCCCATCACCCCCGCCCGACTGGTCGCCGAGACCTGGCTGCCCTCCTGGGGCTGATCGCGCCGTCCTTCGCCGGTCCCCGGTCGGTTTCGGGCCCGGATACGGCGAAAACCGCACATCGGACCTGCGAACTCCGGTGATCGTCGGCGCCCGGTGGGCCACCGCGGAGCCGGGTATATGGTCGGAGGAGAGGCACCAAGATCCACTCCACGTCTTCGTTCGAGGGAGAACAGCGATGGCGCAGTACACGCTTCCGGACCTGCCCTACGACTATGCGGCCCTGGAGCCGCACATCTCCGGCGAGATCATGCAGTTGCACCACGACAAGCACCACGCCACCTACGTCAGTGGTGCGAACACTGCGCTGGAGAAGATGGCCGAGGCCCGGGAGAAGGAGTCGTTCGACACCGTCAACCTGCTGGAGAAGAACCTCGCGTTCAACCTCGGCGGCCACGTGAACCACTCGATCTTCTGGCCCAACATGTCCCCGGACGGCGGCGACAAGCCGGACGGTGAGCTGGGCGCCGCCGTCGACGAGTACTTCGGCTCCTTCGACGGGTTCCGCGGACAGTTCGCGGCGGCCGCGGCCGGCCTGCAGGGCTCCGGCTGGTCGATGCTGGTGTGGGACACCCTCGGGCAGCGGCTGAACATCATGCAGCTGTTCGACCAGCAGGGGAACCTGCCGGCTGCGCAGATCCCGATCGTGCTGCTGGACATGTGGGAGCACGCGTTCTACCTGCAGTACCGCAACGTCAAGGCGGACTACATCAAGGCGTGGTGGAACGTGGTCAACTGGGCCGACGCGACCGCCCGGTTCACCGCCGCCCGGGAGAAGACGTCCGGCCTGATCGTGCCCTGACGGCGCTTTCAGTTACGGCCCGACCGGTGGGGCGGGTCGGCCGGCCCTCCACCGCGGCGTCCGACGGTGCCTACCAGCGCGCCTGACGAGGCCTCCGGGCGGCTGATCCGACACTGGTCCGCATGCGCGGACATCTCGTCACCGCCGACGCCACCGTCACCGATCCCGACGCCCGGACGATCGCCGCAACGGTGGCGTCCGGTGGCCGGTTCTGGCTGGACCTGTCGGACCCGGACGCGGCGACCACGGCGCTGCTGCGCGACGGCTTCCGGTTCCACCCGCTGGCGGTGGAGGACGCCGAGCACTTCGGTCAGCGACCCAAGATCGACGACTATGACGAGTTCCTGCTGGTGGTCGCCTACGGGCTGACCGACGATGGCGACCCGGTCGAGGTGCACTGCTTCTACACCGACCGGTACCTGGTGACGGTGCATCGGGATGCGGTCGCGGTGGTGCAGGAAGTCCTGCTCAAGCTGCAGCGCCGCGCCGTGCCGCTGCCGGAACCGGTGATGCTGCTGTACCGCGTGCTGGACGGCCTGGTGGACGGCTACTTCCCAGTGCTGGACGCCATGGACGAGTCGATCGACGCGCTGGAGGACGACATCCTGCGCCACCCGACCGACCAGCAACTGGGGCAACTGTTCCGGCTGAAGCGGCGGCTGATCTCGGTGCGCAAGCTGGCCGTCGAACAGCGCGACATGTTCAACGCGGTGCTCTCCGGCGGGATGGATCTGCCGGGGATGACCCCGGACGCCGAGCGCTACTTCCGCGACCTGTATGACCACCTGGTGCGGATCAGCCAGACCGCCGACAGCTACCGGGACCTGATGTCCTCGGTGCTGGACACCCACCTGTCCACCACGTCGAACCGGTTGAACATGGTGATGAAGCAACTGGCGATCATCGCCACGGTGTTTCTACCGATGTCGTTCCTGACCGGTTTCTTCGGCCAGAACTTCGGCTGGATGGTCGACCGCATCGGCGGACCGGCGCTGTTCTGGGTGGCCGGCGTGGCGCTGCAGGTGGTGACTGCGGTGAGCCTGCTGGTGATGTTCCGTCGCAAGGGCTGGCTGGGCGGCACGGGACCGTGACGGGCCCGACGGGCCGGCACCCGTTCGGGACTAGTGCCCGTCGGCCAGCAGGCGCTCGACGCGCTCCACCTTGCCCTGCAACTCGCCGGTGTGACCGGGCCTGATGTCCGCCTTGAGCACCAGCGACACCCGAGACCCGTACCGCCCGACCGCGTCACAGGCGCGCTTGACCACGGCCATGCACTCGTCCCAGTCACCCTCGACGGTGGTGAACATGGCGTCCGTGCGGTTCGGCAGTCCGGACTCGCGCACCACCCGGACCGCGTCGGCCACCGCCGCCGACACGGAGTCCGAACCGTCCGCGCCGCCGGACGGGGCGACCGAGAAGGCAATCAACATAGGGCGAGCGTAGCGACGCCGGTCGTGGTAGCCAGGCTCGCGCCGCGCGGCCCCATGGCTCGGCGATCGGGGGTCGCCCGGTCGGCCCTACCAACGGTGACGTCCGTCACATAGCGTGGCGATTCTATGGCGCCAGCACCCCGCAGGCGGAGGCGGACCGATGGAACCGAGCACCAACCAGCCGCCCGCCGGCTGGTACGCCGATCCGGCAGGACGGCATCATTATCGCTACTTCGACGGGTCCTGGACGGATCGGGTCAGCGACAACGGCCGGATCGCCACCGACCCCATCCGCCGC
Source organism: Nakamurella sp. (assembly GCA_035708025.1). GTDB lineage: Bacteria > Actinomycetota > Actinomycetes > Mycobacteriales > Nakamurellaceae > Nakamurella. Next base: position 11,475 of record DASSTH010000095.1, read on the forward strand.
CGGCGTCGCGGACCGATGCTCGGCACGCTGGCAGCGGGCGTGGTCGTCGTGGTGGTCGTGATCGCGGTGGTGGCGTCCCAGTCCTCGGGTGGCGACGGCGAGGCCGGCTCCACCGGTGACGTCACCGGTGACTTCTGCGCCGACTTCCCGGCGAACTACGGCCCCATCGACGCGGCCTGGGCGACCGCGACGACCATTTCGCACGACCTGGAGGCGACTGCCGACCGGACGCACGACGCGGACCAGTTGTCCCGCGGCACGGCGCTGTTGCGCCAACTCGCCGAGGAGGCGCCGAACACCACCGACTCGTTCGGCGATCCGTTGCGCCGGGTCGTCGGCAACTGGGCCGACTTCTTCTCCGCCGCCGAGGATTTCGCCAAGACCGACGACCCGGGCGACGTGCAGCGGCACCAGCGACTGCTGGACGCGGTGCAGGCTCACACCACCGAGAGCACCCCGTCGCTGCTCAAGACCATGATGTTCCCGGACTCGGGGACAGCGCTGCAACGCTGCGGCTGACCGCCCACGAGGTTTGCGAAGCACTAGCGCGAGCGCGCCTGCGCGGTCTCCCGGTCGTTCGCCTTCTGCAGCGCCTCCACCAGTTCGTGCTTGGTCATCCGGGACCGGCCGCGGATGTGCATCCGCTTGGCCAGGTCCATCAGGTGCTCCTTGCTGGCGTTGGCGTCCACCCCGCCGGCGCTGCTGCCCGAGCGACCCCGCCGGCTGGCCGCCAGCGAATCGGACGGGCCCCGTTCGTCCTTGGCCTCCCAGTGGTCGCCCACCTTCTCGAAACTGTGCTTGAGCGACGCGAACGCGGTGCGGTGCGAGCGCTCACCCTCGCCGTACTGCTCGACGGCGGCATCGTGCGTCTTCGCCCAGGTCTCCTGCGCCTTGCGCGGAGAACGGCGAATCGTGCTGGGCATGTCCTTCTCGGCAGGCATGGCACATCTCCTTCCGTTGCCTGCCGGGTGCCCGGCCCGTGTCGCAGGCAAACGACCATCCCGCTGACTGAACCGCACGCCGCGAAAATGCCCGGTTTTGCGCTGCCAGCGGTTCAGTCAGCAGGGTGCACCGGGGGCGCGGCGGGGTGAACCGGGGGCGCGGCGGCGTGCCCCGGGGACGCGGCGGGAACCGCCGCCCGGTAGATGTCCGGTTCCACGTAGATCACCCGCGCGGCGGGCACCGCGGCCCGCACCTGACGCTCCACCTGGTCGATCGCCGCGGCCACATCCGCCGCGGCGGAGGTCGCCGCGACCCCGATCTTCACGCCCACCATCAGCTCGTCCGGCCCCAGGTACAGGGTCCGCATGTGGATCACCCGCTGCACCCCGGGGGCACCGAGCACCGCCGTCCGGATCGCCTCCGCGTCCGCCGGTGACGCGCCCTCGCCCACCAGCAGGCTCTTCACCTCCACCCCGAGGATCAGCGCCACGCCGATCAGCAGCACGCCGATCGCCACCGTGCCGGCGCCGTCGTAGACCCCGTCACCGGTGATCACCGTCGCCACCACTCCGACCAACGCCAGCACCAGACCGGCCAGCGCGGCGATGTCCTCCAGCAGCACCACCGGCAGTTCGGGTGCCTTGGCCCGCCGGATGAACTGCAGCAGCGAGATCCCCTGCCGGAAGGGGGCCGACTCGTGCAGCGCGGTCCGCAACGAGAACGACTCCAGCCCGATCGCGATCACCAGCACCGCGATCGGCAGCCACGCCGCCGAGATCGGCTCCGGGTGCTGGATCTTGTGCACGCCCTCGTACACCGAGAACACGCCGCCGATCGAGAACAGCACGATGGCGACCATGAAGGCGTAGACATACCGCTCCCGGCCGTAGCCGAACGGGTGCTCGGCGTCGGCCGCCCGGCGGGCCCGGCGGCCACCCACCAGCAACAGCACCTGGTTGCCCGAGTCGGCCAGCGAGTGCACGGACTCGGCCAGCATGGAGGACGACCCCGACACCAGGAACGCGATGAACTTGGTCACCGCGATCCCCAGGTTCGCGCCCAGGGCGGCCAGGATCGCCTTGGTGCCGCCGCCGTCGTGTCCAGAACTCATCCGTCCCCCTGCCGATCCGCACCAGGCAGCGCCTGCTGCACCCGAGGTCGCTGGGCAAACGCTACCGGCAGGCCACCCCCGCGTGGGGTGCCGGAGCGGCCCACTCCTCGGCGACCCGTCGACCCCCCGTGGGCGGCCGACGCATCCCGCGTCGGTGGCGCAGCATTCGCTTTCCGGCACAGGCGTCCGTAGAGTGCGGGTATCACCGGTCCGGCGAAATGTCCCCCGGACGGCAGGCCCGTGGCGTCGCTTCGCCGGCCGGACCGTGTTCCGTCAAGGAGGACGTCATGCCGCCCGTCGCCTCGCCCGACCGAACGGCACTGGCCGCTCGCCCGGCATCCTTCGGCCGGCTCTTCCTGGACCGGGTGGCCGCCACACCGGACCGGCCGGCGTTCCTGGGCCCGGTGGAGCAGCCCGGCGGCGGGCATTCCTGGCGCACCCTGACCTGGGCGCAGACCAGCGAGCGGGTGACGGAACTGGCGGCCGGGCTGATGTCGCTGGGCATCGCCGTCGAGGACCGGGTGGCCATCGCGTCCTCCACCCGGTTGGAGTGGGTGCTGGCCGATCTGGCGATCATGCTCGCCGGCGGGGCGACCACCACGGTCTATCCCACCACCAAGGAGAGCGACGTCGGATACATCCTGAGCGACTCCGGGTCCACGGTGATCTTCGCCGAGGACGACACGCAGATCGCCAAGCTGGCGGCCGCGCAACTGTCCGGGGTGAAGGCCATCGTCACCTTCGACGGCGCGGCGGACGGCAACAAGGTGCTGACCATGGATCAGCTCGCGGCCCGCGGCCGGGATCTGCTGGCCGAGAACCCGGACGCCGTCACCGCCCGGGTGGACGAGCTCAAGCCGGAGAACCTGGCGACGCTGATCTACACCTCGGGCACCACCGGCAAGCCCAAGGGTGTCCGGCTGGTGCACGACAACTGGACCTACGAGGGCGCCGCGGCGAACGCCGTGGACATCCTGCGGCCGGACGATGTGCAGTACCTCTGGCTGCCGCTGTCCCACGTGTTCGGCAAGGTGCTGCTGGCCATCCAGCTGACGGTCGGGTTCACCACCGCGGTGGACGGCAACCTGGACCGCATCGTGGAGAACCTGGGCAGCGTCAAGCCCACCTTCATGGCCGGGGCGCCGCGGATCTTCGAGAAGGTGCGGGCCAAGGTGACGCTCACCGCGCAGGGCGGCGGCGGGCTGAAGGCCAAGATCTTCGACTGGGCGTTCGCCGTGGGGCTGCGGGTGTCCCGGCTGCGCCAGGCCGGATCGAAGATCCCGACGCTGCTGGCGGTCCAATACGCGCTGGCCGGAAAGCTGGTGTTCGCCAAGATCAGGCACCTGGTGGGCGGGCGCATCCGGTTCTTCATCTCCGGCTCGGCGCCGCTGTCCCGCGAGGTGGCCGAGTGGTTCGACGCGGCCGGCCTGATGGTGCTGGAGGGTTACGGCCTGACCGAATCCAGCGCGGCCTCCTGTGTGAACCTGCCGTTCGACTGCCGCATCGGCACCGTGGGGCCGCCGCTGCCGGGCACCGAGGTGGTGATCGCCGCGGACGGCGAGATCCTGATGCGCGGCCCGGGCATCATGCGCGGCTACCACAACAACGTGGAGGCGACCGAGGAGGTGCTGTCCGCGGACGGCTGGCTGCACACCGGGGACATCGGCGAATTGGTGGACGGCTACCTGAAGGTCACCGACCGCAAGAAGGACCTGATCAAGACCTCCGGCGGGAAGTACGTCGCGCCGCAGAAGATCGAGACGGTGTTCAAGGCGATATGCCCGTACTCGTCGCAGATCCTGGTGCATGGTGAGGGTCGCAAGTTCTGCTCGGCGCTGATCACCCTGGACCCGGACGCCATCACCGACTGGGCCAAGGCCAACGGCATGGCCGGAGCCTCCGTCGAGGACCTGGCGGCCAGCCCGGAGGTGCAGCGGATGATGAGCGGCTATGTGGACGAGCTGAACTCCAAGCTGGAGCGCTGGGAGACCATCAAGAAGTTCGTCATCCTGCCCCGCGACCTGTCCGTGGAGGAGGGCGAGCTCACCCCGTCCCTGAAGATGCGCCGGCGGGCGGTGGAGGCGCAGTACGCGGCGGTGTTGGACGCCCTGTACACGGACTGACCCGCCGCGAAACTCCCCGGGGAACAGCGGTGACGAACCATCCGTGGGGAACGCCCGCCGCGGCCGCCGCACCCCAGGACGGCGGACCGGCCGGCTAAGGCCCGCGCAGCGTCGAATCGCTGCTAACTCCCCATGCCGGGGCCACGCCCTTAGGCCGACTGTGGTGCTACGGGCCACATCGGACACGGCCCCCGACGGTGGAGGTGGCGGCATGCACCCGCAGATCATGGTGGCCCTGGCCGCCGCGCGCATGGCGGACGACCAGCGCGCCGCGGCGCAGCGACGGCTGCGCGCGCAGGCCCGGCGGCGGCGCGCCGCCCGACGGGACGCCCGGGCTCAGTCGTAGCGATAGAACCCGCGGCCCGACTTGCGGCCCAGTAACCCGGCCTGCACCATCCGGCGCAGCAGCGGGGGCGGCGCCAGGTGCGGCTCGGCGTACTCCGCGTGCAGGGACTCCGCGACGGCCAGGGTGGTGTCCAGCCCCACCAGGTCGGTCAGCGCCAGCGGCCCCATCGGGTGCGCGCAGCCCAGCACCATGCCGTTGTCCACGTCCTCGGCGCTGGCGTGCCCGGCCTCCACCATCCGGATGGCCGACAGCAGGTACGGCACCAGGAGCGCGTTGACCACGAAACCGGCCCGGTCCTTGGCCCGGACCACGGTCTTGCCCAACACCGACGTGGCCAGCTCGGACACCCGCTGCACGGTCTGTTCCGAGGTCAGCAGCGACGGGATCACCTCGACCAGCTTCTGTACGGTGGCCGGGTTGAAGAAGTGCATGCCCACCACGGATTCCGGCCGGGTGGTGGCGGCGGCCAGCCGGGCGATCGGGATGGACGAGGTGTTGGACGCCAGGATCGCCTGCGGGTCGGTGACGGTGCGATCCAGGTCGGCGAACAGGGCGAGCTTGATCTGCTCGTTCTCGGTGGCCGCCTCGATCACCAGTTGCCGGTCGGCCAGCTCGGCGATGCCGGACACCACCCGCAGTCGCTGCCCAGCCGCGTCGGCCTCGTCCGCGGTGAGCTTGCCCTTATCCAGTCCGCGGCGCACCGATGCCTCGATGCGGGCACGGGCGGCAGACGCGAGGTCCGGGCCCGCCTCGCTGACGATCACGTCCAGTCCGCTGCGGGCGCACACCTCGGCGATCCCCGAACCCATCAGCCCGCCGCCGACCACGCCGATCCGTTCCAGTTTCGTCACGCCCGCATCCCTTTCCGATTCTCTTTTCGCGTCGCGGCCCGTCGCCGCGGAATGTCCGCCCGCCGCGAATTGCAGGATGTCACACGGCTGACGGCGCTCCGGCGGCAGCCGAGAGGCGGTGACGTCATCCGTTGCACCGCGCCCGGACGTCGGTGTCGGCGGGACTCGGCCGCAGCTAGTTGACGTCGCCGGGCGCCGAGCCGGTCCGGCCGGACTCACCGCGGTCCAGCCGGTCGATGACCGACAATTCGCGGTCCGACAGCAGCACCGTCAGCGACGCGTAGTTCTCCGCCGTGCGCACCGGGTCGGAGGACTTCGGAATCACCACGTGACCGCGGGTCAGGTGCCAGGCCAGCACCGCCTGCGCGGGACTGATGCCGTTGCGGGCGGCCAACTGCAGTAGCGTGGGGTTCTCCAGCAGGCCGGTGCCGGCACCGATCGGCGCCCAGGCCTCGGTGACGATGCCATGTGCCGCGTGGTACTCGCACAGGCCGCGCTGTTGGAACTGCGGGTGCAACTCGACCTGATTGACCTCGGGGGCCACGCCGGTCTCGGCGACCAGCCGGTCCAGGTGCTGTGGCTCGAAGTTGGACACTCCGATGGCGCGCACCCGGCCCTCCTCGCGGAGCCGGATGAACGCCCTCCAGGTCGGTAGGTACAGGTCGTGGGCCGGGCGCGGCCAGTGGATCAGGTACAGGTCGACGACCTCCAGGCCGAGCCTGTCGGCCGAGCGGTCGAAGGCGTGCAGCGCCGCGTCGTAGCCGTGCTCGGAGTTGGCCAGCTTGGTGGTGACGAAGATGTCGCTCCGGTCGATCCCCCGGTCGGCCGCGGCCCGCAGCGCGGCACCGACGCCGGCCTCGTTGTGGTAACCGGCCGCGGTGTCGATCAGCCGGTAGCCCGCGTCCAATGCCACCCCGACGGCGCGTTCGGCGTCGGAGTTGTCGATGCGCCACACGCCGTATCCGAGTTGGGGTATCCGGGCGCCGCCGGCCAGGGTCAGCCACTGCACCGCGCCGGGCGCCTGATCGGTCGATTGCATCCGGGTGCTACTCCTTGCCGGGGCCCGAGCCCCGCGGTGTCCTGGGCTCCGGCCGCCCTGACGGGGCCGAACGCTCTCATCCCTTTCAGTACCCTCGAGCGGGAGAAGGCATCCAGCGAAACCGCCCCGGAGGCGCACGATGGCCCGCGCGAGCGCTTCCCACCGCGACGCCGGGACCATGGCCCCCGGCCGGCGGCTGACCGCCACCGCCGGGCGGGCGGCGGCGGCCCTCGTTCCGGCGGGCATCGCGTGCGCCGCGGGCGGGGCGATCATCATCGGGCTACTGCACCTGGTACCGCCGACCGCGACGATCTCCCCGATGCGCCGCACCATCAGCGAGTACGGGCTGACCGACCTGGCCTGGGCGTTCAACGCCGGGGTGCTGGCACTGGCGGTCGGCTCGGCCGCGATCCTGACCGCGGTGGCGCTGTTCCGGCTCGGCACCCGGGCCGGCCTGGTGGCCGGCGCGCTGTGGGTGTTCGGGCTGCTGACCGTGGTCGCGTTCCCCAAACACAACTGGGCGGTGGGACCGAGCGTGTCCGGTCAGGTGCACCGGATCGGCAGCCTGATCGCGTTCATCGCGCTGCCCCTCGCGGTGCTGGCACTGACCGGCCGGCGGATGCGCCGTGGCCGCCCCGGTGCGGCCGCCGCCGGCTGGGCGTTCGGCCTGGCGCTGGTCTCACTCGCCTGGTTCCTGCCGATCGTGGCGGCGATCGCGTCCGCCGGCCGCGGCGGCGCGTGGTGGCTGGCGATCCCCCTCGGCCTGGTGGAGCGCGGCATGGCGGTGACGGAGGTGCTGGCGCTGATCGCGCTCGGCCGGTGGTGCCTGCGTGCGGCGGGTGGGAACCGATCCCCGGCAGCGGTCAGCGCCGATGCGCCAGCGGTGACGGGCGACCCGGCGCAGCCCGTCACCGGTGCCCGCGCCATCGCGGTGACGGGCAACCCGGCGGGACCCGTCACCGATGCCACCACCCCTGCGGTGACGGGCGATCCGGCCGCTCCCGTCACCGATCCAGCTGTGCCCTGATCGCCGCGATCGCCTCCGGGCCGACCCGGCAGCAGCCGCCCACCAGGGCGGCGCCCGCCGCGATCCACCCCGCCACCAACTCCGGCCGGAAGGTGCCCGGGCCCGTCCAGCGCCGGGAGTGGCCATCCCACCGCTCCCCGCTGTTGGGGTAGACCACGCCGGGCTTGCCCGAGGCGGCCACCGCGGAGGCCACCAGGTCCGCCGCATCCTGCGCGTCGCAGCAGTTCACGCCCACCGCCACGACCTCCGCGACATCGGCGGCCGTCGCGAAGACCTCCGCCACCGGTTCTCCGGCGCGGGTGCGCAGCCCACCGGCCGAGCGGGCGCAGGACAGCGACAACCAGGCCGGCACGCCGGTTCCGTCGATCTCCGCCAGCAACGCCTCGGCCTCGGCCGCACACGGGATCGTCTCGATCGCCAGCAGATCGGCACCCGCATCGGCCAGCACCGCCAGCCGCGGCCGGTGCCACTCACGCAACTGGGCGACGGTCAACCCGTAGTCGCCGCGGTACTCCGAGCCGTCGGCCAGCACCGCCCCGTAGGGGCCGACCGAGGCCGCCACCCAGCGCGGCCCGGCGTCCGGGAACTCGTCACGCGCCCGGCCGGCCAACCGGACGCTCAGCCGCATCAGTCGCTCGGCACCGGCCCGGTCGATGCCCAACCCCGCGAAGCCCTCGAACGAGGCCTGGTAGGAGGCCGAGATGGCCAGCTGGGCGCCGGCGGCGTAGAAGTCGGTATGCGCCGCGGCGATCTCGTCCGGGTCGTCGGTCAGCAGCCGAGCGGACCACAGCGCCGAGGACAGGTCGTTCCCCCGCGCCTCCAGCCGGGTGGCCAGGCCACCGTCCAACACCACCGGGCCGCTGGCCAGCGCCTGCGCAATGTCCGCTCTCACGCCCACAGTGTCCCGCAGCCGCCGCGGAGCCGACGCGGAGCCGGACCGAACCGCAGCGAGCCGGGTGTTAAGGAGAGGGAAATTCGCGGCAGGAAATCCGCCGAGCCCCTTGACTCTTCGCGGATTAGATGGCCTGCAAGGCTTCCCGATACCGTCGTCATCGCACCGCGCCCCGGGCAGCTGCCCGATGGACCCACCTCCAGGCCACCGACCGTTCAAGGAGCCAATCATCGCAAAGCAGTCTGCGGCAAAACTCCAAGCCACCTACGTTCCGGCCGAGAACGGCATCGCCTGGTGGGGGGTCGAAGATATCCCCGAGTCGCTAGCGCGAATCGGCATGCCGTGCGGCCGGCGCGCCACGCTACGCATGGCAGGCGTCATCGGCGATCGGGTCTCCGCCACCGAGGTGGAGGCATGCATCACCGACCTCGCAGACGCCGCAACCGCCTTCAAGACTTTGACCCGGGTTGCGCCACTGGGGGTGTCGGCACGCATGTGGCGGCAGGCGAGCCGAGCCGTGCTGCGCACCGGGAACTCGTCGTCGCACGATGACGTCCTGGCGACCATCGCTGCGGCCATGCCCCCGGCCGGGCATGCCGTGCTGAGCGCCGACGAGTCGGCGGTGATGGCGCCACACGTGCTGCTGCGGAACTTCGAACGGAGCCTGTCGACCGCACGGGCGCTCCGGACCGGCAACCTGCGGGCTCGGCTCCGACCGTATCAAGCGCACGGGGTGTGCTGGCTGCACGACAGGGTCCGCTTCGGTCGGGGTGCGGTGCTGGCGGACGACATGGGCCTCGGCAAGACACTTCAGGTGATCGGCCTGCTGGCAACTCGACAGCGGACTGGTCCGCATCTCGTGGTGTGTCCGACGTCCCTGCTGGCGAACTGGCGGCGCGAGATCCGGCGCTTCGCCCCCGATCTGGCCGTCGTCCAGTATCACGGAGCCGAGCGCCGGCTGCCGGATCGGCTGGCGGCCGCGACCGTCGTGATTGCCAGTTACTCGCTGCTGCGAACCGACGAAGCGATACGGGGCCGGGCCTGGGACATCGTGGTGTTCGACGAGGCACAGCAGCTCAAGAACCCCGCCTCTCAGGTCACCAAGGCCGCCTCCGCGATTCAAGCCACCAGCAGGATCGCAGTGACGGGAACTCCGGTCGAGAACAACCTCGACGAACTGTGGTCGATCTTCTCGGTGACCAGTCCCGGGACGCTCGGCGCGCACAGCCGGTTCCGGCAACGAATCGTCAGACCGATCCAAGAACGCCGGTCGGCCACTGCGGCTGCCATGCTGGTGTCCCTCGTCGAGCCACACATGCTGCGGCGGACCAAGGATCAGGTGGCCGGCGACCTACCGCCACGCGTTGATTCCACGGTGGTGTGCACGCTGAGTCCGGAACAGGTCCGGGGTTACCGCCAGGCAGTGGATCGCGCCTTCACCGCCGGATTCGGTTCGGGTTTCGGCCGGCGCGGACGGATCCTGGCGTTGTTGACGGAGCTGAAGCAGATCTGCAACTATCCGACCCCACACCGCGAGGGTGAGCCGCCGGCCCCTGGGCGTTCCGGAAAGTTCGACCGCGCATGTGAAATGCTCGGTCAGATCGCCCAGGACGGGGAGCGCGCGCTGGTGTTCACCCAGTACCGCGGCATGGGCGAGCTGTTGTCCTCGGGGCTCGCCGCCGCCCTCGACCGTGCTGCGGTGCCCTTCCTGCATGGTGGCCTGACTGTGGCTCAGCGCGACCGGCTGGTGCGTGCCTTCCAGGAAGACGAAGACGCCGCACCCGTTCTCATCCTCAGTCTGCGGGCCGCGGGGTTCGGTTTGAACCTCACGCGCGCCTCGAATGTGCTGCACTACGACCGTTGGTGGAACCCCGCAGTGGAGGAACAGGCCACGGCCCGTGCCCACCGTATCGGGCAGCGGTGCACACTCGCCGTCTACCGATTGATCACCGAAGGGACCGTGGAGGATCACATCGAGCGCCTGCATCGGGAGAAGCACGGGCTCGCCGAGTTGATCTCCGGCGACACGGCGGCCGCGCTGGCCACGCTGCCGGACCGGCAGCTGCGGGACGTGGTCGACCTCGACCTCACGCGTACCTGATGCCGGGCCGACGTTTTGGGGTCACCGCGTGGGGGCATGCGTGGCTGCGCACCATCGAGCGGACCACCGGGCAGCCGGACCTTCGCCTCCCGCGGGCCCGAGCGCTCTCGCAGCGTCATGTGACCCGACTGGCCCTGGGGGCCCAGTCGATCATCGGCACGATCGCAGATGGCTCCACCGAGCAGGTGGTCAGCATCCGGGTCGGCGCGTGGGCGGATGCCGAACAGGCGACCGCCGAGGCGCTGCTGGCCCGGCAGAGCGACCACCTGGGGGCCGGAGAGGTGCCGGATCAGCTCGTCGACGAATTCACCGCCGCAGGCCTTTGCGTGGCCGTGCCGCTGGATGACATCGAAGCCGTATGCACCTGTCGCTCCCGAACCACACCGTGCACGCACACCTTGGCGACGCTCTATGGCGTGGTGCTGCGCATCGACGAGCGCCCGCTCACCGCGCTCGACCTACGGATGCGACAGTCACCGGCACGGCGGGGCCAGGACTGCGACTGGCTGGCCCTGGCCGACCTGGACCCCAGCACGTTCTTCACCCGCAGCGTTCAACGCTTCAACCCGAACACGGCCGGGCCCCAGGAGGTGTCCACCCCGTCGTGATCCAGCGCGTTGCCGATCGCGCGCTCCTCATAGGCGAAGTGCGAGGACGCGATCGCTGCCAGCCCGTCCAGCTCGCGCCCGAGCGCAGCGCGCTGCTCTGCGGTCCCGGCCGTTTCGCCCTCCGCGAGTACCGCGCTCACCCGCTCGATCAGGCCGCTGATCAGGTGATGGTCCTCGATGAGTTTCGCGACGGTCGGTTCGAGATCGGGCCGTTGCCGGATCAGCTCCGCGAACAGGCCGACCTCCTCGCCCCGGTGATGAGTGGTCAACGACTGGCAGAACGCCAAGCAATGGTGCCGCAGTTGGACGGGCGTCGTGCGCTGCGGATGGTCGAGATTCGCGCGCGCGTCGGCGAGTTGGTCGCGCAGATCGGCATGGACCTGAGCGAGTTGAATGCTGAGCGCCCGCGCCCGTGCGGCGGGTGGTTGGGCACGGTCTGCCATGGACGTGGTGCCTTT
>DASSTH010000096.1:0-7084 GCA_035708025.1 Nakamurella sp.
TCCTGGACGAAGCGAACGGCTCCAACCAGAGCATCACCCCGGTGGCCGCCAACGTGCAGGACTTCGATCCCGCCGGCTCGTTCGGGCTGTCCTTCAGCTGGCCCGCGTTGGGACACACCAGCTACCAGACGGACAGCCTGAACACCTGGGAACCCGACGCGGCGGCACGTCACAAGGTGCGCATCTATCCGCTGGTCGACGGCACCGGGACCGCCGTGCCCAACTCGTACGTGGTCGCCCCCGAGGACATCGCCGCACCCAACGTGGACTACCAGGACGCGGTGCTGATCGTGCGCAACGTCATGCCGGCGCCGGTGGCCAACGATGCCGTGCTGCAGGTGCAGAACCTGGACGGATTCCCCTCCTCGGACCGCATGATCTTCAGCCGGATCCAGGACCCGCGCACCGACAAGGAACCCGACCACCCGCAGTTGGTGCACGACACGGCGACCCTGCGCATCGGCAACACGGGAACCGACCCGATGACCATCACCGGGCTGCCGATCACCGGCCCGTGGACCTTGCCCGACGCGCCGACCCTGCCGGCCACCGTGAATCCCGGCGACCACATCGATGTGGCGGTCAAGTTCGTCGCCACCGGCGGCGACCTGAACACCGGGACACTGACGGTGCAGACCGACGCCGGTACCGGCACCGACAAGGTCATCGACCTGGCCGGGTTCTGGCAGTCCGTGTCCGAGGGCGGCCAGGAGCCGACGGTCGCGGAGATCGTGAAGATGGTGGGATGGACCACCGTCATCCCCACCAACCTCGACGAGAACGGCAGCGTCGTCGCCGTCGGTGACGAGGTGCTCTCGCCGTTCTGGCAGCGCCAGGACACCAGCAAGCCCATCGAGGTCACGCAGGTGACGGCCTACCACACCTGGAACAACTCCGCCACCTTCCACGTGGAGACCACCGGCGGTTCCAGCCTGGGCAGCCTGTCCATCAACGGCGATTCCGCGCAATCGGTGCTGCCGTACATCAGCGGGTCCCGAACGCAATTGGCCCGCAAGACCTTCACCCCGTCGGCCACCACGTTCGGATTCAGCGTGGACGGTTATCACAGCGACGACACCAAGAACGGCGGCAGCGCCAACTGCACCGGCGCGTGCGGTCACTACGTCAGGTTCTTCCCGGTGAAGGACGGTGACGGCGTCCGGGTGCCGGGTGAGTACTACATGATCATGGACTACTCGGGGGTCAACTACGACTACAACGACTGCACCTACCTGATCACCAACATCAAGCCGGACACGCCAGTTCCACCGACCGGCGTCAATGCCGCGGCCGGCAACCACCAGGTGACCGTCACCTGGGACGTGAGCCCGGACGTGGCCGGCTACCGGGTGTACCGGGGAACCACCGACCAGGTGGACACCACCGGAACACCGCTGAGCGGTCCCGATCTGATCACCGGCGGCGCCTACGTCGACAGCACGGCAACCAACGGCACCACCTTCTACTACGTGGTCGTCGCCGTTTCCTCCGGCGGCACGGCATCGGCGCCGTCCGCGGCACTGGGAGCCACGCCCGCAGCGCCGGGCGCCGTCAATGTGCACATCAACTTCCAACTGGACACCGCCTCGGTTCCGGACGGCTACATCGCGGACACCGGCGCGCCGTTCTCCGCCACCCGCGGCTATGGCTGGGTGGTACCCGGCACCCACACGCCGACGGACCTGACGCTCAGCGCGCGGGACCGCGGGGCACCGTCCGATCAACGGCTGGCGACGCTGATCCTGATGCAGGGTGGGGACACCCAGACGCAGGCCGGCCCGGGATCGTGGGAGTACGCGATTCCCGCCGGCACCTACCAGGTGACGGTGTCAGCCGGCGATGCGGCCTACACCGACAGCGTCCACCAGATCAACGTCGAGGGTGTGCCGGCCATCGTCGGCTTCGCGCCGACCGCGTCCGACCTCTTCGAAACCGGAAGTGTCACGGTGAACGTCACCGACGGCCGGTTGACCGTCGACGCGAACGGCGGGACCAATACCAAGATCAACTACATCGACATCGTGGCCGCCGGCGACACCCAGGCGCCCGCCGCGCCCACCGGGCTCAGCGCCACCGCATCCGCGTCCGGCGTCACGCTGGATTGGTCCGACAACACCGATTCGGATCTCTACGGCTACAACGTCTATCGATCCGGGACGCAGGATGGCACCTACACCATGCTGAACGTCGTTCCGCTGTCGGAGTCCACCTTCACGGACACCACGGCCCCGTCGGGCACCTCCTTCTACCGGGTGACCGCGGTGGACGCCTCCGGCAACGAATCGGCGCCCGCGACGGCCAGCGCCACCCGCACCGGGCCGGCGCCAGGCACCAGCACCGTGCGCATCAACGCCGGAGGCGCCGCCCAGACCGTCGGCGGAGTGTCCTGGAGTGGGTGCAGCACGACCGGCAGCTGCACCGGATACGTCTCCGGAGGCGGGTTCGCCTATTCGGAGGGCGACACCATCACCGGGATTCCGGCCGGGATGAACAACGCCATCTTCCAGTCCGAGTGGACGGGCGGGCAGTCCGGCGGCACGCCCGTTCCGGTGGGGCAGAGCGCCTTTGCCTTCAACATCCCGGTCACCAACGGCGCCTACGACGTCACGCTGTACTTCGCGGAACTGAACAAGACGTCCGCGGGTACCCGGGTGTTCGACGTGAAGCTGAACGGCACCACGGTGCTCGACCACTTCGACATCTGGAGCCAAGCGGGTGGCATCGACAAGGCGATCAGCCGCACCTTCCCGGTGACGGTGACGGACGGCACGGTGTCCATCGACTTCATCCGCGAGGTGGAGAACGCCAAGGTCAGCGCCATCAGCATCACGCCGGCCTCATCATGAGCATCCACCTGTACGGTGCTCGCCGCGCGCTGCTGCACTGCCTGCGGGCCATCCCCGTGGTCTTGTTGGGCCTGCTCGCGGTGACCGCGCCGGCGCAGGCGGACGAGCCCGGATCCGGGTACGGCCCGCCGGCTCCCGGTGGGGGGACGCTGTCGTTCCCGACGGTTCTCACCGCCTCCACCGTGGGTCCGGACGGCGGCACCCTGCAGGCCACCGTCGGCTGCACGGACTACAGCATCACGATTCCACCTGGGTTCTTGGGCGGGGGAGCCCAGGTGGTCCTCTCGGAGGCGTCGCAGGAGCAGGCGCAGCAGACCGTCCCGGCGTCGTGGGCCGGCTACCACGTGGTCCAGGCCGTGCAAATCACTCGCCAGCCGGTGGCGCCGGCCGCGTCCGACGAGACCGTGATGCCACCCCCCGGGCTGCGCCACAGCGGCCAGGCGATGCGGCCGGCCGCTGCCGCTCCGGACCCGCCGCGGGTGCGCATCTCGGGGTGCTACCTGAACGCCGCGGGCACCGAACTGCTGGTGTGGTCCGGTGACGGGCACCACGTGATCGCACCGAGCGACGGACGGGCGACCGTCGACCTGTCGGAGCCGGTGATCTCGGTGCTGATCCTGGTGCCCCGCACGACCGTGCTGGGGACCTCGAGGGCGGAGGCGGCCCCGACGACGACGACCGTTGTGGGAGGCGGCAGCCAGGGACCGCCGTCGGACCTGTCCTACACCGGAACGGGCGTGACGAGTCTGCTGCCCATCGGCGCGGGCGCGCTACTCGCCGGCGTGGTGATGGTGGTGCTGGCACGCCGTCGTCGGAAGGCCGCATGACGAACTCGCTCGTCACCACCTCGACATCCGCCACCGAGGACGGCCAGGACCTGCGGGTACCGCCGCGCCGGATCGTTCGGGTCACGAAGCCGACCTTCTCGCCCGAGACGATCCTGCGGCTGATCGTGGCCCTGACATGGTTGTTCTGGTCGTCACGGTTCTACGTGGTGACGTACCGCTTCCCCGGCGCCACATTCCTCACGGTCGCCTACGGCATGGGCGCGATCGTCGCCTTCGCCGCGCCGCTGATCAGCCCGTCCCGGCGCCTGCTCCGGCGCCTGGACGCGGTGTTGCTGATCGGCGCCGTGATCGGACTGATGCTGTGGGTGGTCTCCCTGGTCTATCAGTCCAGCGCGTACGGGACGGACGAGGCGGCGTTCACCCAGGGCGCCGCCCAACTGCTGCTGCACGGGCACAACCCGTACGGCGCCGACTTGAGCGGATTCCTCCAGATCTACGGCGTCAGCCCCGGTTCGTGGACCACCACGCTGTCCGGTGGATACGTCCATGACCTCGGATATCCGGCGCTGTCGTTCCTGTTCACCGTGCCGCTGCTGGCGATCGGCGTCACCACGCAGGCGCAGATCTGGGTCAACGCCGCGTTCTTCTGCGTCGGTGCGACCGTGCTGTGGTTCCGGTTGCCGCGCCGGATGCGCAACGTCGTACCGCTGCTGCTGGCTTTCGATGCCTACGGCTCCGCGGTGTCCGGTGGCCTGATCTTCGGGCTGGCCATGCCGTTCGCCGTGCTGGCCGTGGTGGGCTGGGACCGTTTCGGAGTCGCCGGACAACCGCTGATGGTCCGCCGGCTCGGTCCGGTGTTCCTGGGACTGGCCTGCGCGGTGCGCCAGGACCTGTGGATACTCGTGCCGTTCCTCGCCATGGGCGTCGCACAGGAGGCCCGCGCGAACGGCGGTCCAGCGGTGCGGCGGGCCACGTCCTACCTCGCCCTGGTTGCCGGCGGGTTCCTCGCGCCCAATCTTCCGTTTATCGTGTGGGACCCGCTGGCCTGGCTACGCGGAGTCCTGTCACCCGTGCTGCACGGGCTGGTTCCGCTCGGTCAGGGTGCGATCGGACTGAGCCTGTACGTGGGGGCGGGCGGCGGGAACCTGCAGTTGTACAGCGCACTGGTCGGCCTGTTGATCGTGACCCTGGCGCTGGCCATGTTCCTGGGGTACGCGCGACTCAAGCCGGTGTTGCCGCTGGTCCCGGCCCTGGCGCTATTCGTGTCCACCCGGTCGCTGGCCCAGTACCTGCTGTTCGGGATGGTCGTGGCGGTCGCCGCGGCGGCGACGATCGATCGGGCCCGGGTGATGGTTCCGCTGGCACGCCGGAGCCGTCGGGTGATCGCGCTGGCCACGGCGATCGTGACGGGGCTGACGGCCGGTACCCTCACCGCGGCGCTGACCGATCCGAGTCCGCTGAACCTGTCCATCATCTCGGTGCACACCACCGGTCAGCAGGGGAGTGTCGACGAGCTGACGGTATCGGTACACAACGCCAGTTCTCACCAGCTCAGTCCGCACTTCATCGTGGGGGGCGGCCCGTATGTCGGCCTGCCGTGGTTCGCCGACGCCGGGTCGCCGGGCTTCCACATCGCACCGGGAGCGGACGCGGTGTACCGGTTGCGGGCCCCGGACGTGACGTCCATGCCCAGCATCGACGGGGGATTCAAGGTCTACGCGTTCACCTCGTCACCCTCGTCGGTGAGTTCGTCGGACGTGGTGACGCTGGGGGACATGTTCACCCGGCTGATGCCGAACGCGACCGATCGAATCGTGCCGGCGGGCCAGCCGCTGGATCTCACCGTGCAGCTGATCGATCGGTTCGGCCGGGCCATTCCCCGGGCCGGAGTGCCGATCGCGATCGGCCAGGCCGAGTACACCCCGGCTGGCCTGTTCGCGGGTGAGACGATCATCAATGGCGGACGCGTGGGCGCCAGCCCGGAGATTGCGATGACGGACCGGCAGGGCGTCGCGCATTTCACGGTCCTGGCGCCGCGACCGATCAGTCGAGAGGTGTTCTTCCAGGCGTGGGTCGCGCAGGGCGCACCGAGCGGCTACTCCAAGCAACTCTCCGTCTGGTTCGGGTGACCGACCTCGTTCGGGGTGACGGTCAGGACGCGCGGCCCTGGGCCGCGACGTCGTGCTCCAGCCACCCACTCAGGCGCGCGGAGGCCACCGCCTGCAGCTGCGAATTCGCGCCGAGCTTGCGCAGCACCTGCTGCACGTGGCTGCGGACGGTGGCCTCGGCGACCACCCACCGGCGCGCAATCTCCGGGACCGTGCGGCCGTCGGCCAGCTCCCGCAGGGTTTGCTGCTCCCGCTCGGTGAGCGCGCCGAACGGTTCCAGGATGGCGGCGGTCCGCCTCCGGTGCGCGGCCAACTCCGCCTGCAGGGCAGCGGTTTCCACCGGATACAGCGGCCCCGTCGTGGTGAGAGCCGACCGCGCGGCCTGCAGCAATGCGTCGAACCCGGCGGACTTGGGCTGGTACCCGATCGCTCCCTGCTCCACCGCGGCCGCGATCCGCAGCCGGTCCGCCACCCCGGTCACCATCAGCACCCGGATCCCGGCGTTCACCAGCGGGCGGATGATCGGGACGGCATCGCCGAAGGGTCCCAGATCCAGGTCCAGCAGCACCAGGTCGGGTGCCCGGAGCAGCAGCGCCTCCAGCAGTTCGCCGGCGGGGCGCGGCGGTATGGACACGGCCGTCACCCCGGTGCCGGTCAGCGCGAGGGTGACCGTCTCCACCAACAACTGGTGGTCGTCGACGATCGCGACGGTGACATCGCTCGCCGGAAACTCGCCGGTCATCTTCGAATTCCTTCCGCCTCGCGGTTTGCCCGCTGCGTGGGCAGTGCCGCTCCATCGGTCCCGGCTGACGGACTCTCGGGCCACGGCACGAAGTGCGTGGCGGACGCCAGGGGTTCCAGGTCGGGGACCGGAGCGTGATGGCGGAGACCGAGTTTCCTGATGCGTTCCATATCGCTCACGGCCGCGCCGGCGTTACCGTGATCACCAGAAGACTGGTCAGCGAGGCGGCCAAAGTCCTTGGCAGCAGCGCTATTCGCGCCGGTCCAGGAGTGGTTCGGAGCGTCTGTCGCCTGGTGTCCATCGTGCGCGTTGCGACTGGCGGTGGTGAGCGGTTCCTCGCCGCCCCGAGTGGGTGCCCGCTGCAGCATGAGTACTACGCAGGTTCCGCCGCCGTCCCGCGTCCGGAGGGCCAGAGTGCCACCCTGATCCGCCATCAGCTGAGCCGCGGCCGACAGCCCGATGCCGTTACCCGCCGCCGTCGCCGCTGATCCCCGCACGCCGGACTGCA
Source organism: Nakamurella sp. (assembly GCA_035708025.1). GTDB lineage: Bacteria > Actinomycetota > Actinomycetes > Mycobacteriales > Nakamurellaceae > Nakamurella. Next base: position 6,993 of record DASSTH010000096.1, read on the forward strand.
GCACCAGGGTCCGCTCGCCTTCGGCGATTCCCGGCCCGTCGTCCTCCACGCGGATCTGGATGCTGTCCTCGGCGGTCACGGTGATCCAGATC
>DASSTH010000097.1:0-2186 GCA_035708025.1 Nakamurella sp.
AACATGCTGCGCATGGAGCAGCAGCTGGACACGCTGAGCCCGGTGACCCGCAAGCGCTACATGCACAACTACAACTTCCCGCCCTACTCGACCGGTGAGACCGGCCGGGTGGGCTCGCCCAAGCGGCGGGAGATCGGGCACGGCGCGCTGGCCGAGCGGGCCCTGGTGCCGGTGCTGCCTTCCCGGGACGAGTTCCCCTACGCCATCCGGCAGGTGTCCGAGGCGCTCAGCTCCAACGGCTCGACCTCCATGGGCTCGGTGTGCGCCTCGACCATGAGCCTGCTGAACGCCGGGGTGCCGCTGAAGGCGCCGGTGGCCGGCATCGCCATGGGCCTGGTCTCCGACGAGGTCGACGGCCAGATGCACTACGTGGCGCTGACCGACATCCTGGGGGCGGAGGACGCTTATGGCGACATGGACTTCAAGGTCGCCGGCACCAAGGACTTCGTCACCGCGCTGCAACTGGACACCAAGCTGGACGGCATCCCCTCCGACGTGTTGGGCGCCGCCCTGCTGCAGGCCAAGGACGCCCGGCTGACCATCCTGGGCGTGATGGCCGAGGCCATCGACGCCCCGGACGAGCTGAGCCCGTACGCGCCGCGGATCACCACCATCAAGGTGCCGGTGGACAAGATCGGCGAGGTGATCGGGCCCAAGGGCAAGATGATCAACTCCATCACCGAGGACACCGGCGCGGAGATCGCCATCGAGGACGACGGCACCATCTTCGTGTCGGCGGCCGACGGCGCGGCGGCGCAGGCGGCGATCGACCGGATCAACGCCATCGCCAACCCGCAGCTGCCCAAGGTGGGCGAGCGTTTCCTGGGCACCGTGGTCAAGACCACCGCGTTCGGCGCGTTCATCTCCCTGCTGCCCGGCCGGGACGGCCTGGTGCACATCTCCAAGCTGGGCCAGGGCAAGCGCATCGGCCGGGTGGAGGACGTCGTCAACGTGGGCGACAAGCTGCAGGTGGAGATCGCCGAGATCGACGCCCGCGGCAAGATCTCACTGGTGTTGGTACCGGTCGGTGACGGAGCCCCGGCGGGCGGTCAGCCGGCCGCGCAGCCCGCCCAGCCGGCCGGGACCCAGGGCTCCTGACCGGCCGGCCCCGCCACCGTCCCGCGCTGGTGCCCGCCACCCCGTCACCGATGACCGCCCGGCTGCCCCGCCCCAGGATCCTGGAGCGGGGCCCGGGCGATTCGGCGATCGCGCTGTCCGTGCTGCCCGGCGGCCTGCGGGTGGTCACCGAGACCGTGCCGGGCGCCCGCAGCGCCTCGGTGGGCGTGTGGGTCGGGGTCGGTTCGGCGGACGAGGCGCCGCACCTGGCGGGCGCGTCGCACTACCTGGAGCACCTGCTGTTCAAGGGCACCGCCAACCGTACGGGTGCCGAGATCGCCGCGACGGTGGACGCCGTCGGCGGCGAGCTGAACGCCTTCACCTCGCACGAATACACCTGCTACTACGCGCACGTGCTGTCCGAGAACGCCGATCTGGCCGTGGACATGGTGTGTGACGTGGTGCTGCGGGCCAGGCTCGCCTCGCTGGACGTGGACACCGAACGGTCGGTGATCCTGGAAGAGATCGCCATGCGGGAGGACGATCCGGAGGACAGCCTGTCGGACGCCTTCGCCGCCGAGGTGTTCGCCGGGCACCCGGTGGCGGCTCCGGTGATCGGCACCGAGGACACCATCGAGCGGATGTCCCGCACCCAGATCCGCGGGTACTACCAGCGGCGCTACCACCCGGAGAAGATGGTGGTCGCGGTGGCCGGCGGGGTGGCGCACGCCGACGTGGTTCGCTGGGTCCGGGCCGGCTTCGGTGACGCGTTGCGCGGGGCCGGCGCCCCGGCGGCGCCGCGGTCCGGCCCGGCGCTGGTCGACCACCGCCCCGGGGTGCTGGTGGTGCCGCGCGACATCGAACAATCGCACCTGTGCGTGGGTGTTCCGGCGCTGTCCCGCAGCGACCCGCGCCGGTACGCGCTGGCGGTGCTGTCCACCGCACTGGGTGGCGGCATGAGCTCGCGGCTGTTCCGGTTGATCCGCGAGGAGAACGGTCTGGCCTACTCCTGCTATTCGGCCACCTCCGCCTACGCCGCGACCGGGTCGTTCTCCGTGTACGCCGGCTGCCACCCGTCCAACCTGGGCACGGTGGCCGAACTGATCTCCGCCGAACTAGCGGGCACGGTG
>DASSTH010000098.1:0-2035 GCA_035708025.1 Nakamurella sp.
CAAGGTGCTGCAGCAGTTCACCGGGTTGAAGATCAATCACTACGCCGAGGTCAACCTGATCGGCTTCTACCTGATGTCCAAGGCCATCGGCGGGGTGCCGGTCTGCCTGCTGCACGCGACCAAGGACCGGATGTCCGGGGCGGACTTCCCGGCCGGGCACTTCGAGGTCTCCGGCACCCAGGCGCTGTCCTTCGTGCGGCAGCGGCACGGCCTGCCGGGTGGGGATCTGGACCGCATCCGCCGGCAGCAGGCGTTCCTGGCTGGTGCCGCGGACAAAATCCTGTCGCTCGGCACGCTGTCCAGCCCGTCCAAGCTGTCCGGCCTGGTGGATGCGGCCAATCGCAGCCTGGTGCTGGACAAGGGCTTCGACCTGCTGTCGTTCGCCCAGCAGATGGTCGGCCTGACCAGCGGCAACATCAACTTCGTCACCATCCCGACGCATGGCGCGGCCCAGGGCGTCGGGACCGACGCACTGGGCACCGACCCGAGCGAGATCCGCTCCTTCTTCGCGCGGGTGGCCGGCGAGAGCGGTAAGTCCGACGGCGGCTCCAGCACATCCGCCGCACCCACCTCGGTGGACCCCGCGTCGGTGACGGTGGACGTGCAGAACGGCACCGAGACGTCCGGCATGGCCGCGTCGGTGGGCCAGAAGGTGGCCGACGCGGGTTTCCAGCGCGGGCAGCTGTCGGACTATCCGGGCACCACGGCGGACAACCAGCAGGCCAAGACCACGGTCCGGTACTCCTCCGGAGGCAAGGCGGCCGCGCAGCGGGTGCTGGACGTGATCGGTGTCGGCAGCTTGGCCGAGGACGATGCGGTGCCCGACAGCCACGTGTTGGTGGTAGTGGGGACCGACATGCCGCGGCCGTCCGGGTTGCACGGTGCCGGTGGCGCGTTGCTCGCGCCCGGCTCGGGGTCTGGCTCGACGGGCACCGGATCCGGGCAGCCCACGGGTTCCGGCGGGGCCGGCGCCGAGAGCGGGATCAACGCGGCGAACCCGGGCTGCGTGAACTGAGCCGTGCCGCCCAGCGCCTCGGTCGATCCGGCCGCCTCGGCTCGTGCCGTGGGCCTGGCCGGGCTGATCGGCGCCCTATCGGACGACCCGCACCGGCCCCGGCTGGTGAGCCACCTGCCGGGCGGCGGTCGCACCGAACTGTCCGGAGCGTCCCTGGCGAACTGGACCGCCAAGGTGGCCGGGCTGCTGCGCGATGAGCTGGGCGCGGCACTCGGTGACGTGGTGGCCGTGCTGCTGCCGCCCGGGTGGCAGACCGCGCCGGTGCTGTTGGGTTGCTGGTGGGCGGGGATGACCGTCACCGGTGAGGACGATCCGTCCGCTGCGGCGGCGTTCGTGGCACCGAGCGGCGATGCGGACGCCGACGAGGTCTTCGTGGTGTCCGGGCATCCGCTGGGCGCCCCGGCGACCGATCTGGCCGATCACCAGCGAGACTTCACCACCGCGGTGCTGCCGCAGTCCGACCGGCTGGGTGCGGCGGCGGACACCGGTGACGGATGGATCGCGGTACGGTCCGCGCGCGGCGAAGTCCCGGCCGGCGCCCTGGCGCAGCGGGCTTCGGCGGCCGCCGAGCAGTTGACGGCCGCGGTCGTCGGTCCTGCCGCGCGTCCGGTCCTGCTCAGCTCTGCGGCGTGGGAGCTGCCCGGCGGGGTGGCGCGCACTCTGTTGGCCGCGCTCGCCGCCGATGGCACGCTGGTGCAGTGCGCTCCGGGACTGTCGGGCGACGAGGTCGCCGCGATCGCCGCCGCGGAGCGCGCCGCGGCGACCATCGGCATCGACGTTGCAGGCCTCCCCCGCCTGGACTGACACCGACAGGGGACACACTCGGCCGCAGAGGCGCGCACGGCTCCTTTCCGCCCGCGGCTGACGCCTGACTCGGGCCCACGCCCAGCCGCGGAGGCCCGCTCGGATCCCCGCCGCCCCGCGGCGGACGCGTGACTCGGGCCCACACACTCCCGCGGAGGCCATCGGTGGGCTCCGGCGCCCACCCGCCGCTACCACCCCGCTCGGCTCCCGACGCCC